>NZ_VOYL01000059.1:0-13908 GCF_013420295.1 Acinetobacter sp. YH01018 | reverse complement strand
TACAAAATAATTCGGTAATATGATCCATCGAGAAGCCTTGTTTTATAACATTTTGTATTGAGAACCAATATGTTATAAATTCAGGGCTTTTTTTCTACTCTTTTTTATATCGAACTCAGGTTAAATATTGTTTAAGATGGTATGCAAAGCGGTAAGTATCGGGACCAAAAAATACCGAATCGTGTTGAAGGGTTGGGAAACTTGAATGAATAAATAATTCACGATCAAGCGAAGCGACACGTACATCACTCAGCCATTGATGATCCTGAAAATGGATGAGCCGATTTTCTTTTAGAATTTCAAAAAGTGCCGGATCAAGATTGGTTTCGGCAAATGCCAAATTCCAGCCAAATATATCTCGAAGCGTAATTACGGTGTTCTTTTCTTGTCTTTTTCGGCTCAGAATACGTTGATGGGAAAGCGGGGTAATGGCGGTAAATTGATAGTCTCGTTGTTTTAAGAAATCTAATAAAAAAAGCAAAGCCTGTTGTTGAGTGGTATCGATATTCAAAATTTGGTTCATATGGATGTTCTCTTCTGATTATTTATTAAAAACCAATTCCGAGGTTTTGGAGCTTATTTAAGTTTTTGAAACGAGGTGTGACCAGACGAGTCCTGACTGCTTAAAGGGTTTTTTATCGTGTAATTGCATAGAAAAGATAGGCTTGATTTTCGCCTAAAAAGCAGTTGATTTGGGTAAAAAAGTGCTGCTGATTGGTTAGATTTGTATTTTTGTATAGATCGATAAGACAGGCTATAAACAACAATTAAATTTGAATAAATTATTCATTTTATTATTTTATTTAAATAGTTTGAGATGACTACCTGACAGTAATCATCTCGAACTTGGAGGTATTAAATAGTTTTAACCTTTCAGTTCAGGCAAATCAAACCAGATAACTTGAGTATCTTGCAAAGCTTCAATCTGACTTGCCTCTAAAAAGCCAATGGCGCCGCCAGCTTCTACTGTATGCTCTGCAATCTTGATTGAACCGGAAATGACATGCACATAATTAATATATTGGGTCGCTTCAATGTTTAGGCGTTGACCCTGGTTAATCACTGCAGTTTTAACTTCAGCTTGCTGACGAATATGCATCGGTGCATTTTCGTTAGGGCCAACAATTAAATGCCATTGATTCGGCTGTTCACGTGGGTCACATTTGATTTGTTGATAGTTTGGTTCTGCATTGCGTTCATTTGGAATAATCCAGATCTGCAATAAATGAACCGGCTCATCACCCTGGTTAATTTCACTGTGCTGAACACCTGTGCCGGCGCTCATCAGTTGCCATTCACCGGCAGAAATTCCACCTTCATTACCCATGCTGTCTTTATGAGAAATTGTTCCCTTAAGCACACAGGTCAAGATTTCCATATTGTCATGCGGATGGGTGCCAAAACCGTTATGTGCGGCAATAATGTCGTCATTAATTACACGCAGGGCACTGATCCCCATGAGTTTTGGATTATACCAGCTACCAAAGGAGAAGCTGTGTTTAGACTCAAGCCAGCCCATTTTTACATGACCGCGGTTGTCACTGGGGTGTAAAAAAGCATTCATATTAATGCTCCTATCATTATTTTAAACATGAGCTTATTTTAATGGTTTGAAAATGACATAGAAATCATAAAACGGCAACAAGTCATCCTGTTTTTGAAACGATGATGTTTATATTGTTGAGGCAGCAGTTTATAAAAAAGCCTGCAACAGATGCAGGCTTTTCTTCATACAGGGTGCAGGGATTATTCCAGGAATTTAACCGTGACACCCGATTTAACTTTTTTACCCAAATCATTAGCATCCCAGTTGGTTAAACGGATACAGCCATGCGATGCAGTTTTAGAAATGGCAGATGGATTTGGTGTACCGTGGATACCAAATGATTTTTTACTTAAACCAATCCAGATATTGCCTACAGGAGCATTTGGACCTGGTGGTAAAGAAAGCGGTTTTGTATTATTGCCTTGAATAAAGTTACTTGGTGAATAGCTGTACCATGGGTTTTGCGCTACACCGGTAATTTTATAAGTACCTGTAGGGGATGGTGTATCTGAGCTACCAATAGTTGCAGGGAATGAGCCGATCATCTGGTTGCGACTATTAAATAAGTACAGTTGTTTCGCACCTTTATGCGCAACGATCAGATGAATATCTTCTGGAACTTCATTGCGGATATTAGCAACGATAATTTTTTCACCGGCTTTTTTGAAGGTTGCCTTAGGATTTAACTTTTTCAAAAAGTCTTCATCCATATGGAATTTTTCACCCAGCATTTCCGTTACGCGCGTGTAATACAAGCCTTTCATTTTGGCTTGCAGGGCATAATCGTGCGGAATGGTTTGTGCATAAGGACCTTTCAGGTCTGCATCGGTAATCGTATATTCAATAAATGCAGGCTTAGCACCTTGGCGAGCAATCAAGGCATCCCAAGTTTCCTGAGTTAAAATACCTGTCGGTTTAATGCCGTTGATTTGCTGGAAGGATGCAATGGCTTTCAGGGTATTTTTACCACTTGCACCATCAATTGCACCCGGAGAAGCATGGGCATTATTGAGCATTACATGCGCACGTGCATAAACAGGGAATTGGCCTTTACCAATATTGTCATACCATGTAGCGTTATTTAAACCTTCTAAGGTCCAAGAGGCTTTTGCAGAAGCAGGGGTAGTAGTTGGCGTGCTCAGTGTTTTTGTAGTCGGTGCAGCACCAATCGCAGCATTATTATCTTCAGTATTTTGAAGATCTTGTAGGGTTTGCGATGCCTTATTCAGGTCATTTTGTTCTTGTGGGGTAATCTGTGCATTCGCAGTGCTTGCAGCACCAGATGCGGCATCGGTTGCCAGTGGGTCAATCGGATCTTGAACCGCCGTATTCGCAATCTTTTGAGGATTTAATGGTTGTTCAGCAGTAGATGCGGCAAACGCTGTACCCGCAAAAATGCAACTTAAACTCATGGCGAGTAATGTGCGAACGTACATGTAATTCAACCTTAAGAATTATTCATTAACTATGTGACAAAACTAGGCAAGTATTGCAGAAAAAATGAGGAGATGCAGTATTTGTTTTGTGTAAAAAAAATTTTACATTTAACGTGATCGATTTTTAGCTGCAAGAGAAGTTACTAAATTTTCGACCTTTTTGTTATGATGGTTCGAAGATTAAAAATGAGATGGGAAAGTAAATGACGACGCTAAAAAACGATCGTTTTCTGCGGGCCTTATTGCGTGAGCCGGTAGATACCACACCAGTTTGGATGATGCGTCAAGCAGGACGTTATTTGCCTGAATATCGTGAAACACGTGCCAAAGCAGGTGATTTCCTTTCCCTGTGCAAAAATAATGATTTTGCCTGCGAAGTGACCTTACAGCCTTTGCGTCGTTATGACCTGGACGCTGCCATTCTATTTTCAGATATTTTAACAGTGCCAGATGCTTTGGGGTTGGGCTTGTATTTTGAAGCGGGAGAAGGTCCAAAATTCCATAAGACTATCCGTACCGAGCAAGATGTGGCGAATTTACCCAATTTTAATGCCAAATCCGATCTTGATTATGTGATGAATGCAGTCAGCACCATCCGTTCAGCCTTGGGTGGTCAAGTGCCGTTAATCGGTTTCTCGGGTAGCCCGTGGACATTGGCCACTTATATGGTGGAAGGCGGTTCCAGCAAGGAATTTCGCTATACCAAACAGATGATGTATGCACAGCCTGAAGTGTTACATGCTTTGCTGGACCGCTTGGCGATTGCTGTGATTGATTATTTAAATGCGCAAATTGATGCTGGAGCGCAAGCGATACAGATTTTTGACAGCTGGGGTGGTGCGCTGGCACATCGTGAATATATCGAATTTTCACTGAATTACATGCAAAAAATTGTTGCTGGTTTAAAACGTGAAAAAGACGGACGTAAAGTTCCGGTGATTTTATTTACCAAAGGCGGCGGTCAGTGGCTAGAGCCTATGGTGGCAACTGGTGCTGATGCCTTTGGACTGGACTGGACTACACCTTTGAACGTGGCACGTCAAACTGTGAATGGCCGTGCTGCATTACAGGGCAACCTCGATCCGGCCACTTTATATGGTAATGCTGCATCGATTGAAAAAGCCACCAAAGCCATGCTGGATGATGCTTATGCAGGTGGTGAAAAAACAGGTTATGTGGCCAATTTGGGCCATGGTATTACCCAGTGGGTTGATCCTGCGAATCCTAAAGTGTTTATTGATACGGTGCATGAATACAGCGCTAAGTATCTTTAAATCTGTATGAGTTAATTCATTATTAGGATTCAACCTTGATCAGTTTTTTTAAATCATGTTTTGAGTTCTCATTTAAGGCAGCTTCGGCTGCCTTATTTGGGATATTGCTGCTGATTGCTTTTGCACTGACCGCCTCTATGGGCAATCAGGAGTTTTACGGCCTCTTCAGATATGATTATTTATTGTTCTATGCCTTGATCATTCAGGTCTGTTTGCTGTATTTAAAATTAGAATCGTGGGCCGAAGCCAAAGTCATTGCCTTGTTTCATATCATGGCGATGGGCATGGAAATTTTTCTGACCCATCCGCAGATAGCATCTTGGCAATACCCACAACCAGCAGTGTTTAAAATACTAACTGTCCCCTTATTTGCCGGATTTATGTATTCGGCAGTGGGCAGTTTTTTTGCACGCTCACTCAGACTGTATCAGGTGTCCTTTGAGAAACTGCCAAGCTTTCCGAACATGCTGGTTCTGGCAGTTTTTTCCTATATCAATTTCATGAGTAAATTTTTTGTTCCCGATATCCGTCTGTTTCTCTTCGCCTGGAGCGTGATCATTTTCTGGAAAACCAGAATTCGCTTCCAGTTGCAACAGCATCAGCTACAATTCCCGATGTTACCCGTACTGATTGTTTTAGCGTTTCTGATCTGGATTGCAGAAAATATCAGTACCTTTTACAGAATCTGGCTATATCCCAGTCAGGTCGAGGCCTGGCATATGGTGGGTTGGGGTAAGATGGGTTCCTGGTATTTACTGCTGCTTCTGAGTCTGGTTTTGGTATTAAAAATATTGGGTGATCGCAGTAAAGATGGGATCTGGACTTTAAAAAACAAATAACTTCAAAAGTTTATATAGTGAAAAATAACTTTAGTATGAATTGCTTTGCGTCATAAGAAAGTTGCAGCTATCTTACAGAGGTGTAATAAAATTTACACAATTGTGAAGAATTAGAACCCTTGAATAATAAATTTTGGAGAATAACCATGTTGAAAAAATTAGCTTTAGCTGCAGTTGTAGCACTCGGTTCTACAGCAGCATTTGCAGATCGAGATGCCGGTTGTGGTATCGGTTCACAAGTTTGGGCGGGCCAATCAGGTAAAGTACCTAAAATTCTTGCTGCAACAACCAATGGACTTTTTGCCAACCAGTTATTCGGTATTACCTTTGGTACGCTAGGTTGTAGCGGTACAGGGACAGTGACTGCTCAAGCAGTGACTTTTACCAATGAAAATGCTGAATCTTTGGCACGTGATATGGCCGTTGGAGAAGGGGAAAGCCTAAATGTACTGGCTGAACTTTTAAATATCAAAGCACAAGACAAAGCCCGTTTTTTTGCGGTTTCTAAACAAAACTTCGCTCAAATTTATGCTGCAGAAAATCACGATTCACTTCAGGTACTTGCTTCTTTGCAAGCGGTGATGGCTAAAGATGAAGTGTTGAAAGCCTACGTATAATAGATAAACACAAAACCCTGTCATTCTGATGGGGTTTTTTCTTATTTTACATTTCTTCTTGAATAAAAGATAAATACCCAATTTGCATGAAATCACTTGCGTTCGTTTTTGCTTTAACCTTTTCCACAATGACCTACTCGGCAACAGCTGTTGAAAGCATTGAAGCTCATATCACTCAGCCCTACATAGAACGTGCAGCACAACAAAAATTAGCTCAAGACATCACCTGGCTCAGACTCATGTATGCCGATAAACAAGGACAAAGTGAAGTCAGCTATGCCGGTTATTTCTTATCGTCAAATGGTCAAGTTGATTTAAAACAGGAATTGCAGGCCAATATTCAGGCCTTATTTCAACCCGCAGCGCCGAATCAGTCGCTGCGTTGTCGCTTTCCGGCACGCAGCCAGTGGTTAATGCAGCAACTGCATATTCAAGAAGAGCAATTACCTACAGTGACTTGTCCAGAACTGGACGACTGGATTGGTCAAATCAAGCCTTATAAAGCCACACTAATCTATGCCACCGACTTTATGGGTAATCCCAGTTCGATGTTTGGGCATACCTTACTGCGTTTAGATCCCCAAGATCAGAAACAGCTGAATTTGGTATCCTACGCCGTGAATTATGCAGCCACAGTCACCGAGGGCGAAGGCTGGTCTTTTGCCTGGAATGGCCTAACCGGACAGTATCCGGGGGAATATTCCTTAATGCCTTATTACCGTAAGGTCAAGGAATATGGGGATCTGGAAAGTCGGGATTTGTGGGAATATGAACTTAGCTTAACTCCTGACGAAACCCGATTTTTAGTGCAGCACATTTGGGAAATGAAACATGTGAGTTTTCCCTATTATTTTGTCAGTGATAACTGTGCCTATCGTTTATTGGGGCTCATTGATCTGGTTCGTCCAGCGCTGAATTTAAAGCAACAGTTTAAAGTCGCAGCCATTCCTGTTGAAACCATAAAAGCCATTGAGCGGCAGGGTTTGGTCAAGGAAATGATCTATAGACCGGCTTTAGAAAGCCAGTTGTTATCGCAAGCCAGACAGCATGGCAAAAGTCTGGCTAAAGTGGCGCATCAAGTCGCTTTTGCTGAAATAACAAAGATGCCTAAGCACATAGAATTTTATAATGACTTCGATAAAGCCAAGATTTTAGAAATGGCCTATGATGATTTATACCTGCAATTTATCGGGCGTAAAGTTGAGCCAGTTTTTGCCCAGCCACGCTTGCGCCAGCTATTGAGTATGCGCAGTGAAATAGATCTGGAAAAACAACGCCAACAACCACAACGCCCTAAAGTAGACCCTACTCAAGCACATGATGCCCGTCATTTTTCGGTCAATATGGGGGAGGTACAGGGGGAAAAGTTTGTCGAGCTGGGACATCGTCAGGCTTATCATGACCTGATTGATCCGCAAGGGGGCTTCAGGACGGGTACACAGTTGCTATTTGGGGATGGTTCAATCCTGTATCGTGATGATGAGTTGAAACTTGAACATTTTGATGTTCTGAGCGTGAATTCTTATAACCCCATGACCCCCTTTAAAACGCCACTCAGCTGGGGTTTTAACTTGGGCTGGAAGCAGGAAGCTTTGGATCAAAAGGGTCAGTTCAGTGAGCAGGAACAGCACGGGATTGCCAATTTACAGGTTCAGATGGGCTATAGCTATGCAAACCCGGCACGTGAACATTTGTGCTATATGCAACTGCAAAACCATATACAGGCCGGCAAGGCTTTAGATCAGGGCTGGCGTGTCGGGATGGGACCGACCATAGGCTGTCAAAATATCTGGTCAGATCACATCAATAGTCTGCTACAGCTGGAATTACCGTATTGGGGAGATTCCAAGCAATGGCAACTTAAACTGAACACCCAGTGGCAATATGTCCTGAATCCGCAAAATGTCATTCGTTTTAACTGGCAATACCAGCAACAAGACCATAAGGACTGGATGAAAACCAGTCTGGGCTATGTACGTTTTTTTTAATACTTTATAAAAATAAATTTATTTTTTCTCATTACTTATGAAAAAACATCGAATAGTTCACAAAGTTATTTTTATTAAAATTTGTTATATTAGTCATCTAAACATCTCCCTCATATTCAAAAGCTGTTGGAATCAATTGTATGAATACTGAAAGTATTGTTGTGCTTGCCGCACAATGGAAGTCGGTTTGCCAGGACTTTTCAACAACTGATTTAAACGACACTTTTCAATTTATTCAAGTGCATTCCCAGACCCTGGTCGATGAGTTTTATAAAGATATCATGCAGGAAAAGGAAGCATCCTATTTCTTATCCGATGATATGGTTCAGAACCGATTAAAAACCACGCTGAATCAATGGTTAATCGATTGCTTTAATGTGCCCTTGCAGCAGAACTTTATCGAGATTGTCGAAAAGCAGCTGATGGTGGGTAAAGTCCATGCGCGTATCGGCATTCCATCTTGGTTAATTATGCGGGGTATCGGTGAAATTGAAAAGAAAGTCTTTTTGCTTCAGACCGAGCAGACGCAAGAAAACCGTCTGACCATTGCAGCGTATATTGTGCAGATACTGGGTTTTGCTTCGGAAATTATGTGTCGCTCCTATGAAGTCAATCTGGAAAAAAATAATGACACAAAACATACCTATCGTTTATTTTCTGCCATGCAGGATGTGTCGGCGCAAAAGGACAAGCAACGCAGCTCATTATTAGACTGGGAAAATGAGCTGATGTTTAAGGTATTTTCGGATGAGCCGAAATTTACACATCCCTTGCTGTCAAAATCTGAATTTGGCTTATGGTTTATTCATAAAGCTGCTTATGCATTTACGGGAACTGAGCAGGTCTCGACCATTATTGACCGTATTCACCAGATTGATTTGCTGAGCCAGCAAGTTTTAAATGCTACTGAAAGAGAGCAGGCCATTCAGCTGATCCAGCATATTCGTGAAAACAACAGAGAGATTCAGCATCTGGTCGATCAGCTGTTTCAGGTGGCTGACTATATCGACTCGGGCAGTGATTCCCTCACTCAACTGCTCAATCGGCGCTATTTACATACCATTGTTTCGCGTGAAATTAATTTTTCCCGTAAAAATAATGCCCCCTTGTCTTTACTGGCCATAGATGCCGATTACTTTAAACGGATTAATGATAAATTCGGCCATGCAGCGGGTGATTCAGCTTTAAAGTTTATTGGTGAAGTGCTGCTCACTTCCATTAAGGGCAGTGATTATGCATTCCGTGCAGGTGGGGAAGAGTTTTTATTGCTGCTGGTGGACAGTGATTTAGTTCGGGCACAAGAGATTGCAGAACAGGTGCGTAGCCGTATTCAGGAAACCACCATTCGTACCAGCATAGGCATCAGTTTTAATTTTACAGTCAGTATCGGCTGTGCACTTTATGATGGACATCCAG
Organism: Acinetobacter sp. YH01018; assembly: GCF_013420295.1. NCBI lineage: Bacteria > Pseudomonadati > Pseudomonadota > Gammaproteobacteria > Moraxellales > Moraxellaceae > Acinetobacter > Acinetobacter sp. YH01018. The sequence goes on along the minus strand of NZ_VOYL01000059.1, from coordinate 4,792 downwards.
ACTATCAGCGTTTTCTGGATGCAGCAGATGCAGCACTCTATGCAGCAAAAAATAATGGCCGAAACTGCATTCAAGTCACCAAGCAGGTTGCGAGTTCTTAATCTGGAAAAATTAAATCGATGAATAAAAAACTCCTCATATTCAGGGAGTTTTTTATTTGAAAATTTATGGTGAGTTATATTTTTTAAAGTCAGGCTTCGACAATAACATAGTATTTTTTTACTGCTTCAAGTACTTCAAAGCTTCCCTTAAAGCCGGGCGGAATAATCCCAGCATTTCCAGCAGTCACTTCAATATAAGTTCCGGTCGCTTGGTCGTGGATGCGAACTACACCTTCAATCACCTGAAAGAACTCCTGTTTGTTGTCGGCAAACTGAATATTCCAGCAACCGACTTCACAATGCCAGATGCCACAGTCCATATTCGGATGTTCATACAGGCTATACGTTTCACGTTGAGGATTGCCTTGAACCAAACGGTCAGGGCGGGGGTAATCAATTGATTTTTCAGCGTGCGTTAAACCTTGTCCAGCTAACAGAATTTGCGACATGATCGGTCCTTAATATATGTGCTTCAATCAGGAGATATCAATTTTTGTACGGTGTTATTTAACCACACACAAAAAAAGCCTCAATCGCTATTGAGGCTTTTTTTTTTAGAATTAAATTAATAGCTTTCAGGCAAGGCAGCCAAAAATTCACGACGTTCATCTTTATTGGTTTTGAAATCACCCACAAAAGACACAGTACGGGTAGTCGATTCCTGTTTGCCTACACCGCGCATCATCATGCACATATGCGCAGAATCAATCATTACCGCAACACCGCGTGCTTTGGTCACTTCAGCCACCGCCTCAGCAATTTGCTGGGTCAGGTTTTCCTGAATTTGCAGACGGCGTGCAAACATTTCAGTAATACGGGCAAATTTGGATAAACCCAAAACTTGGCCTTCAGGTAAATAGGCGATATGCACACGGCCATAGAATGGCAATAAATGATGTTCGCAGAGTGAATAGAATTCGATATTTTTGACCAAGACCATTTCACGGTTGTCAGAAGGGAAGACCGCATTATTGGTCACTTCTTCCAAAGTTTTGCTATATCCAGACGTTAAATACGAAAAAGCTTTAGCAGCACGCATTGGCGTATCTTTAAGACCAGGACGATTAAGATCTTCACCAACGGCAGTTAAAATGTTGGCGTAGGATTGCTGCATAGACATAAGACGTGTTCACTTACACTGATATTGAACAAGGACGGCATTGTAGCAGAAAACCGCTACAATGCCCTGTTTTAGAGAAAAATTCCGATTACTGTTTGAATTTTGGGTTCTTTTCTGCACGTTTTAGCAGAACCAGAACAGCACCGGTGCCACCTTGCTTTTCAGGTGCACTGACAAAGGCTAAAACATCACGGTGCTGACGTAGCCAGCCATTGACATAAGTTTTTAAAATGGCTTCAGGACCTTTACCGTGCACAATTTTAATGACATTCTGATTTTCATCTTTTGCCATTTGAATAATCTGCAGTACCGCAACACGGGCTTCTTCCACCGTACAGCCATGCAAATCAACCGCTTCAAACCAGCGCAGGTTACCTGCTTTTAAATCTTCAAATACTTTATGCTGCAAAGTTGCAATGCGATAGCTTAATGTCGCCTGACTGGCTACCGGATTGAGCATGGCCTGTGTATCAGACAACTCTGCCTCATCGGTTTGCATAGGGCCGGTCGCAGCTGCACGTTTCGCTAAAGTTTGTGCATCTGGCTTTTTCTTTGACGCTCTTTCAAGTTTTGCAATGTTGCCGGTGTCTATCTTTTTGACACCTTGCATTTGCTTTTGAAAAAGCGCGAAGTCATCTTCCTGCTCTTGTTCAGCAGTCTTTTGCACAGGCTCAGGCTGCTTCGTAATCTTCGAGGAATGCGGATTAGTGATTTGCTTTTTAAAAGATTTCAGTAAATTGTACTGATCTTTCGAAAGCGAAGAATCATGTTTACTCATAATCTTAATTATTCATCAAACAGTTTCAGGCTGACCAAATAATGCAGTAAAGGCATGATCTGGACGAGGCTGTTTCATAAAACTTTCACCCACAAGGAAGGCATGAATATCATGTTCTTGCATCATGTGGACATCATCTGGTGTGGCAATGCCGCTTTCAGTCACCAATAAACGTGAGGGTTCGAGCAATTTTTTCAAACGCAGCGATGTATTTAAATCGACATCAAAGGTTTTTAAATTGCGGTTGTTTACACCCAGCAAGCAACGTTCTGAAAGTTTCAGTGCACGTTCCAGCTCATTTTCATCATGTACTTCAACCAGTACATCCAGATTAAGTTCGAATGCAGTTTTAGACATTTCTTCCAGTTGCTGGTCAGATAGACATGCCACAATTAAAAGAATACAGTCTGCATGCAGGGCACGGGCTTCAATCACGCCATAAGGGTCAATCAGGAAATCCTTGCGTAATGCCGGCAGGGCACAGTGCGAACGGGTAATCTGGATATTTTCGTCGGCACCCTGGAAAAAGTCCACATCTGTCAGTACAGACAGACAGGCTGCGCCAGCTTGCTCATACTGCTGGGCAATTTCAGCAGGATTAAAGTTCTCACGAATCACGCCTTTAGATGGAGATGCTTTTTTGATTTCTGCAATCACACCTGGGCGCTTGTGTTGTAAAGACTGTGCAAAACCACGCACAGGCGTTGCTGCTTGTGCCAGTTCTTCCACATCTTTATAGCTGCGTTGCTTAAGACGGGCAGCAAATTCTTCCTGCTTACGGTCGACAATTTTGCCTAAAATTGTATTTGCGATATCTACCATGATCTTTGTCCTACCGTTTTAAGCTTCGTATTCTTTTAAAGTTTTGGTGAATTCAGACAAAATGCCCATTTTTTCTAAAGCTTGGCCGCCATAGATAATGTCATGTGCCAAAGCGACACCTTGCTTATAGCTATGGGTCAAGCCTGAAACGTAGATCCCTGCACCGGCATTGAGTGCAATCATATTTGCCGCCTTTTCACCGATTGCAGATTTTTTCTTGCCTAAAGCATCTTTAATTAAAGCTAGGCTTTCAGCTGCACTATCTACAGAAAGGCCGGTTAAAGTTTGAGATTCAATGTCGACTGCTTCAGGCTGAATTTCCCATTCTGTAATTTCACCATCTTTCAGTTCAGCCACATAAGTTGAAGAGGCAAGACTGATTTCATCTAAGCCATCTTTGGAATGCACTACCATGGCATGTTCTGCGCCCAGCTGTTTCAATACTTCAGCCATTGGGCGACAAAGTTCAGTGGAAAATACGCCAATCACAAAGCGTTTCACCCCGGCTGGATTGGTGAGCGGGCCAAGCAGGTTGAAAATACTGCGAAAGCCGAGTTCTTTACGCGGACCAGCAGCATATTTCATCGCTTTATGGTGATTCGGTGCAAACAGGAAGCCAACCCCCATTTCACGGATGCAGCGTTCAGTTTGTTGCATGTTCAGGTCAAGATTAATCCCTGCCTGTTCAAGCAAATCAGAAGAACCTGATTTGGATGACACACCACGGCCACCATGTTTGGCAATGGTGGCACCAGCAGCTGCAATGACAAAGCTTGATGCAGTCGATACATTAAACAGGTTCTGGCCGTCACCCCCTGTACCCACAATATCAACTAAATGTGGAAGATCGCTGACATCAATTTTAATTGCAAATTCACGCATGACACGTGCAGCGGCAGTAATTTCATCAATACTTTCGCCTTTTAAGCGCAGTCCCATCATCAAGGCACCAATCTGGGCATCAGTGGCCTGACCATTCATGATGGTACGCATCACGTCTTCCATTTGCGGTTGAGTGAGTTCGATATTTTTAGTGATGTTATTTAAAGCTTGTTGAATATTCATAATCTTTGTAGCGCTCATTATGCGTAAATTTCTAAAAAGTTTTTAAAGATCTGATGACCGTGCTCACTCAGAATGGATTCAGGATGGAACTGCACGCCTTCGACCGGCAATGTCTTATGTTTCACACCCATGATCTCTTCCATAGAGCCATCTTCTTCATTAGTCCAGCAGGTCACTTCCAGGTATTCTGGCAATGTCGCCTGATCAATCACCAGTGAGTGATAGCGCGTTGCCGAAAATGGAGAAGGGAGATTGCTGAAAATCCCTTTATTGCTGTGATACATGTCCGATAAACGGCCATGCATGACTTTTTTAGCCCGAATTACATTTCCACCAAAAGCTTGTCCAATACTTTGATGTCCCAGGCATACGCCCAATAGGGGGATTTTACCAGCAAAGTGCTGGATCGCTGGAATAGAAATACCTGCTTCGGAGGGAGAACAAGGGCCAGGACCAATGACGAGATACTTTGGTTGCCATCGCTCGATATCTTCCAATGTCACGGCATCATTACGGACTACTTTTACTTCCTGATTTAACTCGCCAAAATATTGCACGATGTTGTAGGTAAAAGAGTCATAGTTGTCGATCATTAAAAGCATGAGCTAACCTATTGAAATTTGCGCACATATATGTGCTCGAATAGTCCAAGAATACTCGCATGATTCAGATTTTCACTGCCTGGTCCAACTTAAACTAAAGGCAGTAAAATGGCTAAAAAAATGGAGTGCGAATCATCATAGCAAAAAATAAACATTTTCGGCTGAACTATTTCCATGATAATAGATCTCTTGCGAAAGTCATTATTGAAAATTTATCCGGTTTACCAGTGCAGCGATTAAGTTAATGCGTAAACCGAATCTTTTCCGTCTATTTCGATAGCGTTCACTTAATATTCTAAATGTT
>NZ_VOYL01000058.1:0-14234 GCF_013420295.1 Acinetobacter sp. YH01018 | reverse complement strand
TATGGGTGAATTATAGCAAAATAAAGCACTGTAATAAAGGCGATATTTGATTTTTTATGGCTATCGCCACTCGCTTATATCCCCCACCTGACTGTCGGTGGGGGTCTTACGCTCGATGAAGATAAGAAAGCCCATGAATCGACAATCAGCACCTCCCATTGTAGGGCAAGCTTAGACATTAGTTTAGCTTAATGCCAAAATATAGTGATTCTTGTTGCTGGGGCAACAATTCAACAAAGGTGGTTTTTACCCTGCTCGCATTATCTTCAACCGCTTCACCACTGCTGGTCATAGGTAAAACTGTCCCTGATTTCCAGGGCTGAGTATAAGCGGGGTACATATCGTTAATGACCACATTGCTTAACGGCGCATTACCCATATTTTTCACCAAGATACGATAAATTAAACATTGATTTGGCTTCAAGTTTTCATTTTGTACCGTATAGGTTGCGTTCATAACTGCTGACTTATCTGGCATATCGCAATTTTCAACTTTCAGCTGCGATTTAAGAATTTTTAATTGGTTTGGGCTAACCGTAATTAAATCGGTATTCATCAGATCAACTAATGCTATTTCTTTTCCGGTATTATCCGGTTTAACAATCAATTTTACCTGGCTGTTCATACCATTCGTCGCAGTAGCAGGTGCTTCAGCCTTTATTAATAAAGTGACGGATTGGTTGGGTCGAATAATATGGCTTAACTCTGTTTCTAGATCGGATAGCAATGTATCGGTCGCGTCCAGCATGTCATTACCATTTTTATCGACAAATAAGGTATATAAAAAACCATCTTTGCCATTCACGGCATTCAGACTGACTTTAACTTTGGTTTCATCTGCTACACCATAGTTGGTCAAACGATGCAAGAATACGTATGTACCGCCAACACCTACCTGTGCACTTTGATCATTGGTCAGTTCGAGCAGACGTTTTTGAGCTGGAGGAATCACAGCATCTAAAATAACGTCACCCAGACCTGATTGCAGTGATTCAATCGCGAACCAGATATTGGTGGTCGCTGTCACAGATGGGGAGACGGTAACCACGGCACAGACTTGTGCTATGGTATTTGCTGCAACATTCAGTTGGGTAATTTGCTGAGTGTTTAAACCCGTTTTACATTGAGCCTCATCCACCTTATAAAATTCGATTTTCAGGCTGGAGGTAAAAGAATTAATACCACTCTTGACTAATGTTGAATAGCCGCCAGTGCTAAGTGTTGGCGCAATCGCAGTACTAGAGGCATACAGTTGATAGTCCTGCGCCAAGGTCGCTTCATTTTTAATGCTTAAAGGAAAATAAGCCTTATTTTCCTGGCTAGATTTTGTCCAGAGCGGTTGACCATTATTGTCAATCACAAATAGACCTGTTCCGGTTTTGGTGGCATCCGCATTAAATAAATCATTTTTTGCAGCATACAGGTTTTTAGCGATCGCATTATTATTGTCAAGGTTAATATCATTTGATGCCGTGCTGACTTCCACCCTATTCGCAATATAGCCGATATTTTCATCAGTTCCGGTGTCACTCGCACTCACTTTTAAATTAGATATAGTGAAAATGTATTTAGCATTACCTTTGATCGTTCCAATATTCAAACCATTTGTAGTAAATAAATCTGCAACTTTATTTGTATCAATAGTTGATGGACAAGCTTCACCCGCTGTGTTCGTAGTAAAATCTTTACATTCTAACTTTGCATTGGTTTTATCTAAATTCGCTAAAATCTCATCTTTTAGGATAACATTATTCGCTGCTGTATTTTTATGATTAAATAACTCAATCATGTATGACACATTTTGCCCCGGTAAAGGTGCTTTTTCATTTAAGGTTTTGGTGACTTCTAAATCTACTTCATCATCTTGAATTTCATATTTAAATCCTGAAAAAACTGTATCACCACATGTACGTAGATCCAGGAGAGCTAATCCTGTTTGATCTGGATCTAACTCAAAAGGAATCGTACGAGTACCATCTGTTAAATTATTATCAAATACACGTATAGCTAATCCTTTAACCGTGACGCCTGTGTCATATTTCAATGAGCTGTCATATTGAATTTCATATTCAAATTTTAAAACATTTGAATTCGTTGGATCTTCTGTTGGTACAATCTCTTGAAGAGGAATACCATTTTTATCAAGCTTATAAATTTTATAATCACCCACCTCACTTGTTCCACTACGGTATTGGGCTGCTTTTTCAACTTTATTTTTATCAATAATAAATTTAACTTTGATATTTCCAGTGACGTTACCCACAATATTAAAATCGACAGAATGATATTTACCTGTCTGATTTTCAATCACACTTCCACTTTTGGCTGAAAATTCAATGCCAGGATTCAGGTTAAGAACAATATTATCTAACCAGTTTCCTCGCTCTGCTCTGCCTTGCGTCTGTAAAGCTTCAAAACCAAAAGCCATGACTCCAGACTTTCTACCGCCTAAATATTTGCTTAATTGAACATTTGAGCCAGAATAAGATTTCCATGGCGTGTCTAAGACATTACCGTAAAGTTTTCCTGGAGTACTAGTTAGTACATCAGTTTTCTTTAAATATTTATCTGAAATATTTGTAAAATCTAAATTGATCTTGCCAGTAGTAGATTTATCATCCACTGCATTAGCAATAAAGAATCCTGCTTGCTCTGCTATATTCTCTCGTGGACGATGCGAAAACGACCAATTTAAAACATCTTTTTCTGAAACACAGACATTTTGGTATAAAGCAGCTGGTGTCGTGGAGTTTAACTCCGCATAAATTTTACCTTCAGCAGGTTGGGGACCCCAGTTTTGATCATTCGCAACCAGTTGTCCTGCTTTCCATAGCTCAATTTCACGTATCAAACCTTCGTACTTTGCAGTTGTTCTCCAACCTTCTACCCCTTTTTGATCAAAAATACAGTACGATTTACTCCAACTACCATTTTGATCCCTACAGCCCCATTCACCAGATTTTTTCCATGTCAAACTCGGTTCTCTTTCAAAACCCAAATTGAGAAAGCTACGCTGAATTCCCACAGGCGAGTTCACATCAGCAAAAACGACAGAACTCATCCCCAACGATGACACAGAAACTGCAAGAATATTTCGCCAAATCATTTTTTTCATGAAGTTATCCTTAAAATTTCTTAGTGAGATTCAAGCTGTAAATCACGCCATTGTGGCTTTACCTGCAACTGCTTGCCTGTAACATCATGGAACTCAATGACAACACGGCGGCTTTTAGCATGCGCAATGTTTTGCTCTGTATCTTGAATCAAGGCTAACTTCCCTTTGGCTTGCTCAGACATACGACTTTGCTGTACACCTTGTGCAATTAAATACTCACGCACTGCATCAATACGACGCTGTGAAAGTTGTAGATTATAGGCTTGGCTGGCACGTAGGTCGGTATACCCCAGCAAGGTAATTTGAATATCAGTTTCTGCCAACAATAAAGTTGTAATACGATCTAACACCGCCTTGCCTTCTGTATTTAAAGTCGCCTGATCTAAAGCAAAATGCACCACATTTTCAATCTTTGGATCAGGTTTTGTTAAGGCTGGTTTGCTGGTCTGGTCCTGGATAGGAGCTGACACCTTCAATGGCCAGTAATCAGCATTGACCCCTTGGCAGCCCGGCCCATTGAGCTGCTTCAAACTTGGTAAAGCTTGGGCATCCCATTTCACTGTATCAATATGATCCTGTCGTGTTGCGACAGCCACCTGATATAGCGCCTGTTCAGCAGCATCAAAATGTTCTCTAGCATGTCGCCAGCCCAGTTCGCAATATTCTGCTGCCGCCCAAACCAGCATCACTTCTGCATGGGCCAATTGCTCAGGAGCTTTTTCCAATGCCCCGCTTTGTTTGAAATATTCAACCTGCCACCATAAGTCCCGGCGCATGACTTGTGAAACAGTTAAAATAGGCGTAGTTAAAATGAGCGGCTGTTTCTGGGCTAATTTTTCTGCAATCTGACGCCCTTGAGCTAGAGCTTCCCTTCCAGCAGTCGTTAGACTCCGCTCTGAAAACTCATTTTTCGCATAACTTAACCAGATCTGTGCTTTAGAGGCCTGATAACGTGTTTGAGCATCACTGACCTGCTGATAAGGCTGTAACTGCTGGCTTAACACCTCGGCTTCAACAGCAGAAGACCGCAGGGTCTGCGCCTCAACAGAATGGCATACGGGATATAAACAGGCGCTGAGCAGAAGCATTAATTTTAATCGCATGAATTATTGCTCCTGCACCGGTTCTAAAGAAGAATTTACTACAGGATTACGGCGTCCAAACAAGTCCTCATCAAATTTGAATCTAAATCTTAAATAGGCCCCTTGACCGCTGGAACTGGTATTGGCTAATTCATCATCCTGATAACCGAGGAAATTATATCCTGCAGAAACCCAGAGATTGGTTGCCAGCAAATAACCTACTTCTGCACCCAGCAAATAACGTGTCCCTGCACCACGGTTTGCCCAAAGTGAACCAGCCTGCAGGCTCATGTCCCAGCGCTCATTCAAATCATAAATGACCCGACCACCGAGTAACTGGGTTAAAGCCGAACTTGTAACTTTGTCTTCATCCAAGGTTGACCATTTTGCTGCATACTGACTGGACAAGGTCAGCTGGCGATAAGGATGATAGTTTAAATGCGTAGATGACACATAGGATTCACGCTTAAATGCCGCTTCTAGGTCAGCTGCATTATCCTCATAGTAATATTCAATTTTTGACAGGACATCCAGTTGATTATGCTCATCATCACGCCATGCCACCCCCAGCTGGAAACGGTTTCGCAGATGATCACCGCGCTCGGCGTCTTTATTATCGACAAAATTAAGCGTATTTTTGGTTAGAATCGTGGCATCATCTGACAACTTACGGGCAAAACCAATGCTATTGATCATCGTATCGGAACTGTTGGAACGACGTGCCTCTAAACGCGTCATAGCTTTCCAATTGTCGTGAACCAAATATTCCAGACCCAGACTCGCTGCTGTTGAATCATTATCGCTATTTTCAATATTTTTAGACAGACTTTGAATCCGTTCAAAACTGCTACTGACATATACACGCGGCTTAATCTGCCAACGGTTGCGTAAACCCATAGCCGCTTCCGCCTCACGGTTGCTCATGCCATCTGCAACCCGGTATTCACTAAATGCGGAAGCATCTTTCATATACTGACTGGAAATACCCAATACCGTGCTATTGGTTTCTTCCGTGGTATTCATGGAATACAAACCGTCAATTGCAGAAATCACTTCATGACGGGCATAGACTTCGGTATTTGGCAGGACTTTAACTGCCCCGCCTACAGACAGGACCTGTTTATCGGAATTGGAGAGATCCTGTTCATACTCGACAAAGGCTGATGCCCCTTTCCACGGCAAGTTACCGGTAAATTTGATACGCCCGGTAGTACCATTATACGGGCCCTGATTTTCTGTTGCCGAAGTTGCAGCTGTACTGGTTTCGTCATAATGACGTAAGCCTAATTCCACGGCGAGAATTTTAAAGAAATTACGTTCCAGACTGGCAGACACGCCGGTACGCACCCCATTATTGTTTTGGTCTTCAGTACGAATCGCTTCCATACGAGCCAAACCAAGCTTCGCAATCGGTGCTGAAACTTTTACGCCACTTTCTTTACGTCCTGCACTAATGGTCGCTGCATCATTTTGAAATCCGTCTTCTGCTTGCTGGTGATACGCTCGCACATGGGCAAAACTTGGTGCGTATTCAAATTCTACCCGGGCAGCCGTGCCTTCATCCTTCTCGCCAGCTACATTGCTATTTATTTGCGTCACTTGATCTGCTGTAGAATTCGTATTCTTAGACTGTGCCACTTCGGCAATCACTTTGGCATACTGGCCCAGTTTCACCACAGTATTTAAACTGGCAATTTGTTCTTCTTGCAGGGGATCATTACTTTGAACAAATGAGCCGCCAATTTTGAGCTGGGGCTTCATCGCATAACTAAAGCTAAGACCACCAACTTGATATTCTTCACCAATTTCGTCCGCCTCAACCGTAATACGAATAAAGTTTGGATTGAGGTCTTTATCTACACTCGGGACTGCTTGTTTTAAATAAATGCTGTTGCTATAGGTATCGACTTCATAATCAGAAAAACGGGTAAGGGTTTGTTTTGCAATAATCAGGCCCGGGTTATTGCGGTCACGGGTCAGCACTTCAACTTTTTCACTGTTTTCTAAAATCAGATCATTTGAAATTGAACCGAGACTATATGGACCAGAAATACCCAGAGCACGATTTTCAGTGACCACTTGACGCGACTTGGTTTTAGCGACAAAAGCTGAAGATTGGAATTGGTCACCTTCATGCCCCACTTTAAGCCCTGTCAATGAACGGTTATATTGCCCTAAAGCTAAACCTTCATCTTTCTCTGTACGGGTCACGTAGTCACCATACATGGCATAGGAACGTCCTTTGTCTAAACGGACATACAATTTGCTGGTCGATTGTGCTTCAAAGCCTTTTGCCGCAGCATCACCATAAACCGGATAATATTCATCAGGTTGAATATCTCGGAACAGGCGTTGTTTGGAACTTTTATTTGAATCATAGGCAAGAGTTAAAAGATAATCACCTTTAACTTTACCTTTAAGGAACATCGCAGCACGACCATTCAACGAGGTGTCGTTACCCCACTCGGCAATTTCATTCAACTCGTCTTCAAAGCCATCATTACGATTAACACTATGCAGCTGTTTGCTATCAAAATTATTGAAGTTAATCGAGCCTTCAATTAAACCGACTGCAATCAGAGGACGTAAATCTGCCTCAAACTGGATATCTATTTCTTGTTTAAGTAAACCGCTACTGACGCGCAGTTTTCCACGTCCAGCAGTATTCGGTGCAATAATCGGTATAATCATCTCGCCGCCATCAATGAAGGTTTGAATCCCGGGCTCATTTGGATTCAAATCTTGCAGATCAATCATACCGATGTCACTGTCTAAGGTCAGTGCGGTACGTGTAGCGACTTTTATTCCTTGTTTGTCTTGTAGCTGTACCACCAATTGCATAACATCACGGCCATTTGCCATCACGGATGCTTGAGGTTTTTGTAACTTGATGTCATGAATGTCATCTGGAACAATCACTTGAATCTGCTGGCTTTCCCGGATATTACCCGCAAAATCCAATTGCTCCACACGGATGCTATTTTTACCCGTGCTTAATGCTACACCTACATATTCAACCCCTTGCTTACGCTGCTCATCCAGGATGACCAATTTACCGCGCTGCTTTTCTTTCACAATGACATCATTGACTAAAACACGTTGTGTCGCGCCTGCTGCACCCTGGACTTGAATAGTCGTTTGGGCAAAAGGGAGAACCTGTCCTTCCTTAAGATTTAATATTTCCAGGCTATTGTGATCATTACGCTTTAAATATTCTTCAAGATTCACCAAAACAGGAGGTTTAACTGGATCTATGCGTAATTGCGGTTGCTTTGCTTGAGCAGATTCCCCACGATTGAGCAGGCAATTTTGATCATTCTCACTGGCCAAACAGCCTTGGGAATTTTCTGAACGCGTACTGGTTTGTAGATAGCTCGGCGCATCAATAGAAAGTTGCTTGTTAATCGCCTTTTCAAGATTTAAATTACTGCTATTAATTTTTTCTTGACGCTGTTTTACCACATCCGTTAATGGTGCAGAACATGTGCCTGCTTGATCCACCATTGCGAAATCAGCACGATGTAATTCACCACGTTTTACATCGACAAAACGGCTAGAAGGGTCCCCGGCATTGCGGTTAGACTGGGTGATCAATTCAGCACCTGCCGGCAAAGTGGTGCGATCTAATTTCAGTACATGGGTCTTTGCGGATACGCCATAGAAATCATATTTGCCTTCACGGTCAGTAATCACATAACTGCCATCTTCCATGTACAGCCGTACACCCGGCACACCTAATTCACCTTTGTCCTGGATTCCGTTGCGGTTACAGTCAGTATAAACCTTACCCACCACAAACGCGTCAGCACTGAATACACCTGGGCGAACTTTCACTTTGGCCTGTGCTTCATTGGAACTTAGACCGTAACGATCAACGGCACGTGCCCGGTTAATCCCATCACCATTTAAAGCATTCGGTCCAACCAGAACACGGTATTCAATTTTAGCATTCGCATTTACGGCAAGATCACCTAACCCCAAAGTTAAATACGGACCTTTTCCGCCTTCAGGATCAGCCACTGGCTTGCCATCAATCCGCATGCTATTTGGCACATAACTAAAACCACGCGGTAAGGTATCTTGCAATTTGACATCATGTGCCAGCTGATCACCCTTATTACTCACGGTAATGCTGTAATTGGTGAAATCACCCAGCTCTACCGAACTGTCCCGTACGGTTTTCTTGACCATTAATACCGATTGATCCAGTAGCGGATCAATCGGTATATCAATATTCAGCGCTGAGCTAGCGGCGGTTAAAGTAAACAGGCCACCATAAGACCATGCCGGATGCACAGCCTTGCCATTAAATGAATCCACCGGATAAAGTGCCTGGTTGCTGGCAAAACTATACTTTCGGCCTGGAATTGTGGTGGTATCCACCATCAGTTTATAGCTGCCCGGCTTGACATGTGGATAAACAAATTGACCGGTCGACGAGGTAACCTGTCGTACAGGAAACGGCTTTAGTTCACCAGTCACCCGATCATGTTCAAATACAACATTATCTGCAACAGGCTGACCGAATTCATCTGTCAAAGTGACGGTTGCACCCTCGACCGCCTGGCCTGTTTTTGCATCAAAGACAACTCCGTAGGGATCAATCAGCACTTCTGTGGTGATCTCCGTTGAGATGTCTTCAATATTTTGGCTAACCTTACCCTGCTCGTCCAAGCAGTCGGTCAGGTGAATACTGACCTGATCGCGCTTGAGCGTCTGTAAAATATGATCGCTGAGGTTTTTTTCAGCCTTTTCCTCAGTATCCACGGTGAACTGAAATATGCCGGTATTTTCACCACTTTCTACTGCATTGACATAAACAATATCGCCCGTCAGTTTGGAGACCAGTTGAATACGAACCTGATCTGAAACAGAGCGGTTGGCATTACAGATGGCGGCATCTGCTTTGACATAAATAGGCTCGTTCACCGTCCCGGTTTCAACGACTTTCTCGAAATTACTGGTTGTGCTTTCAATGACCAACTTGCCTGCAACTTTGGTTTCCACTCGATTAGACAGGGTTTTTTTACTGCCTGTAGCAGAACGGTGTAGCACATACGCTTCATTGCGCAAAGTGGTATAGCTCAGGATTGGATTGGTTTTGACCGTCAAGCGGACTGTGCTTTTTTGCTGAGGCTGAAATGGTTTTTTATAAGCAACGACAGCATAGCCAATTTTATTCTTGTCACTTGGCAAATAACGCGTATATTCCCCTTCTGCAATTCGATGTAGAACTTCAACCTCCTGATTTTTCTCAAGAACCTGAATGTCTTCAAAAACGGTATTGGCTGGAATAGGATCCTCAACAATCACTAGGGACTGTAATTGTCCATCAACCTTTACCTCTGTCGGAGTCACTGCAAGATCAGCGGTATTGGAAATGATCAAGCTATAGTTCAGGGTCTGTGCTTGCTGACTGGCATTCAGCACACTTTGGTCCACTTGTTTTTCTATTTTTAATTTTGGCTCAATAATTTGTACAGGATCTTTAACGGTTTTTTGTAGTTGTGGCTCTTCACGAATTTGTGCGACTAAAGGGAGTTCAAGCTTGGTCTGATCAGGTGTCTGTAATGACGTATCTGCAACCACCCACACATGAACGGTCTGATTGGGTTGTAATTGTAATCCATTTTCAATCAGTGTATCTGAAATATCAAATACCCCATCTTGATTGGCATCGAGGTAAATTTTAAAATTTGATAAGTAATTAGTTTGTGTAAGTTTAAAATCAAACCATGCATTTGTATTACTGGTATTGGTCAACTGGTTTAACCAAATCACTTTCGAACCGGCTTCTACCTGTTGAAGTTGATCTGGAAATAACTCGAAACCATAGAACTTGGCAATTTCAACATTTACCGCATTGGATTGAGTCGTTTGCAGCAATTGTCCACCATTCAAATCGCTGACTTGGTAACTTGCATAAGCAATGTTCTGGATGATCTGGCCAGCAACCGGCATTACCGCATGACTTTGCTGTGCAAAGAACAAAGCTGAAGCAAGCGCAGACAAAGATAACGTCTCCACTTTTTTATTCATTGCTTTTTTCATTGCCACGCCCCAAAACAAAAAAATATTAAAATACAAACGATAAAAATGAGTTCCTCCCTTTCGAAAAAGGGAGGTTACAGATCTAGAAAAAGTTATGGAGTGACGACACTATCAACTTTTACAGCAAATTCTAAAGTTGCTGTTTTTGTTGTTGGCAACTTATTATCAAGCTTATAACTGACTTGAGTTTTTTCAGTATTAAGTTTAACTGCATCAGCTGTTGCTGCTGTGCCATTCTCAGTACCTTTTGCAGAACCAGGTAAATATTTGGTATAAGTTGGCACCGCATCATAAATCGTCACATCTTTAGCATCCGATTTACTTTGGTTCGTTGCCACAATGCGATAGTAAACACACTCACCCGGCTTAGCTTTAGTTTCACTTACACCAAATACAGATGGAACTGTGGTACAGTCTGAAGATACCGCCTGTGACTTCACTAAAGTGACCAGACCCTCTTCAATAACAGTAGTCAAGTCAGTGATTGCAAATACGCTATTTGTCTTATCAAACTTCGTTGCATCATTTGGAACAACAGTTACTGTTGATGTATACGAATCACCAACCGCTGCACTTTTTGGTGCTTCAACTTTTACAAACACAGTCACTGATTCTTTTGGACTTAAACCATCTTCTGCTACAGTAGCGCCTGCACCTTTAGTCGCTTTTAATAAAGCGTCAAGATTTTTACCTGCCCATAACTCTGTAACAGGATCAATTACACCATCATTGTTTGTATCAACATAAACGGTAACAATCTCACCTTTTGCTGATGCTGCACTAAGATCAAATTCTAGTTTTGTAGTAGCGTCTAAACCTTCAGTCACGTTACCGTAGTTGGTTAAGGTATGGGTATAAATGATACTGCCACCCACAGCAACTTGACCAGAACGATCTTGGGTCAATTTCAAGGAGCGAACTTGATCAACCACGACAGGATATTGAATCGTATCTTCAACACCTGTAGATGGTGATTGAATCTTAACTGGAATATTAATAGGGTTAGTTGGATCTGTTGCCGGCGTACCTGCTGGTGCATTCACAGTTAAGCAGAAGCTCGCATCAGTACCTGCTGCAATATTACCAGAGCTAGGTGCTTTCTCAGTTGTACAAGCACCATTCACTTTTTTGAAAATCTCTACTGTCCAGCCATCTGGAATAGTTGGTAGTGTAATGACATAGTTATCTGGTGTACTACCGGTATTTTTGATGGTGACATCAATCTGATTTGGCGTGCCTGGCTGAATAGTCGTTTTTGGAACATCACTACTATTATTCGAACCGGTACCTTTGTCCCCCCCTGTGGTTGGTCTGTGCACCAAATCGACTTTACTTTCTGTAAATGCAGTCAAATGCAACTTGATCGTATCTTTACTAGCATTTTTTACCGAAGTACTGGTCAATAAAGATTCTAAATAACCAGGATCAGCAGGTATAGTCAGTGTTTTACCAGACGCGAGAGTTACACGCACCACAATTTCAAGTGTTGCACCTGGCTCAATTGAACCTGTGTTATTACTGATTAATGGTGTCTTGCCATCTGATTGCAGGAATTCCACAATACTGTCACTGCCAAAAACCGTTTTATCTAAACTTAAGTTATAGCTGTCAGCAGTATTACCCGAGTTATGCACATAAATTTTGTCACCTGCACCAGCAACTGAACCGCCAAAGACTATTGCTGCACCCTGTTTTGCTGTGGTGTTAGCGATGTCATCTGCACCTGTCGGCTTAGTACCTGTATCTTTCCATGCATCAGTTGCAGAATCGTTAATTGAACCATTAAATAGGCCAATAACTGTGACTGTATTCGGGTTAGATGGAACAACCGTTTTATCTGTCGTTGATGTTGGTGGCGTTAAAGGCACATTTCCAGGGGTTAATGGAACAGGGGTTGAGTCATTCGTTTTACCATCAGTATCGGCATATGCAGTGTTGATGATTTTATCACCATCCACAACCTTGGTAGATGTACCGCTGACTGTATCTTTGACCTTAACTGTTAAAGTCAATTGACCTGTTTGACCAGCAGTAAGTACCCCAACATTCAGCAAGAATACTTCTGCATCAGACTGTTTTCCATATTGGTATTTACCGTCAGCCTGATCACCATTGGCAGTGTTATTATAAGTCACGCCATTATATGTAACTGTTTTTAACTCAACATTTTTTGGCAAAACATCATAAATGGTTACAGGATCAACAGTTGCTGCCGTACCCTTATTATAAAATTTTAAAGTATAGGTAATGTCGCCATTTACATTAGTGCTGCTGGTACTCGCCGATTTCTCAACCTGAACAATAGCACCTGTTTTAATATAGGCTGTATCAGTATTGGTAACTGCAGGTGCAGTAGAAGCAAATCCAACTGATGTTGCAGTTAAGCTTAATTTATCTAACTGATCTGCTGTCGCATTGCCTGGAGTAGTTGCAACAACTAGAATACCTGTAGATTCATTAGCATCTAGCTGGATTGCAGTATTTGTAGTGTTGGCTCCAGTAGATGAATAAGTAATAATCGGTTCGCCGTCCGGTATACCATCCGAGTTTTTATCCAGATACACTTTTATTGCGGTGAAATCAAAAACAGAACCTGCTGGAGTAAGATTTTCAAGTTTAAGGTTAAAACTATCTGTACCATTACCTGTGTTAGTCAAGATATGCGAGAAACTAATATTACTGTTTGCAGCAGTTTGCCCTTCACGGTTAGCTACAAGAGTAAAACCACCCACTTGTGCAATTAAGGTTTTAACCAAGTTAGAAGTTACGACACGTTCTGAACCTGTTGAGTCAATATACGATGCTGTCGCTACGTTACTAATGCTCGCACCTGCAGACGGTAGTTGTGCAGCTATCGCAGAACTGCCAAATAGCGATACCCCACCCGCAACAGCTAAAGCAGTCGCGACTTTACTTAATTGAAAATGTTGTTTCATAAAAAAATCAACCATAAACGTTTAAAACGACGTAAAAAAATTATTTAGAAGTGTTGACACGAACTTGAGCCGAGACAGTGATTTTTTGTTTCGCTTTTAACTCATTCACATTCCATTGCAGAACACGATATTCATTTAGTGGAACATTCACTTTTTTGCCATTTTCCACTCGGGTCAGAGGTGCTTTAGCAAAAAACTTGCCATCAATCGAAGCATAGGTATCTTTTGGAACACTTTGGCCGGTATAAGTGACAAACTCAGGAAGCGGTAAATTTAATTTCAAATTTTTCAGGCTATTCGCAGATACATTTGAATATTCGACCTTATATTCAAGCAATGTATTTGGTTTAACTTGATCTGAAGGCTTTAATTCCTTTTTCTTATTCAATTGATCCACTTTATATACTTTCATATCAGCGGTTAAAGCTTCTGTCGCTGCATAGGAAAAGTTGACCAAGGCACCACCTATTAGTAAGAACGATGCTTTTTTAACTGAGTTATAGATCTTCATGCCAAACCCCTAAATGTGCAATTTGCACATTAATTTATCAATGGCGACAAATTTACCACAAAAAATGTTCATTTTTCACATTTTTATATAAAAATAATGAATACCAAGTCACATTTTATTATTTTTTAATAGATTAAATCTTACAAATGACTTTAAAGTCAACTTAAATAATTAAGTTAAACTTACAAATGCACTGAAGAAATGTTGTAGAGAAATTGAAGAAAATTTATGTTAAAAATAAATATAATTATAAATTGTACTTAGCTCAAACCCAATCTGGCAGTAATCGATTTTTACTGGGCCTATCATTCAAAAAAATCTAAAACGATTTAGTATTTTATTTGAGTTAGAGTTTCCATTGAGAATGAATTATCAAAGCAATTTAGACTGAAAAAGTGCGATATAGATCAAACATTAGACCTCTTGCGAAAGTCAAAACCACCTCAATCTAAGTTTCATGAGATATCAGAACTTAAACCGTTTTTCAGATTCTGAATTTAAACGCTTGGTTGGCGTACCTCGACCAGTTTTTACCGAAA
>NZ_VOYL01000057.1:0-14247 GCF_013420295.1 Acinetobacter sp. YH01018 | reverse complement strand
GCCTATTTAAGTGATGTGCTGAAAAGGTTGCCAACACATAAAGTGACCCAGATTGAAGAATTACTGCCACACCGCTGGAAACCCAACTCAAATTAAAAAATAGCTATGGGGTTCAGCGCACGCTTACCATTTTTCAAACAATCCACAATAATCAGTCCATAGATGAATGGGAAGCGATTTCTATTCGCCAGTTATTCCTATCTATTTATATTTATTCAAAACCTGATCTAAGATTGAAACATTTTAGTGTTCCGCAGCTAAATCAATCATCAACCAGGTAAAAAAAACTCCGCCAGTTAGGCAGAGTTTTTCAGTTTCAGATTTAAATTATTCCGTACAGCACTTGCTACAGCCTTCTACTCTTTCTGTTGGCCAGTTCATTCTTGCGCGTTTATAGGCGAGTTCATAATTTGCAAAGTATCCAATCAAAATCTGGTCATCCGATTTTGGCAGGTCTTCGCAGCCCAGTGTCGCATTGTGTATATAGTGTATGCCTTTAGCTGCAGGTTGTTCATCTACAATAAATTTGATCATTGATAGTTCCCCGAATAATTTTTATAAAGTTGAACCACAATAAACCCATATAAAATTTATGGATTTAATTCAATAATATAATTATGCCTTTATTGGGTAAAAATCAAGCGATTTTACATGAAATATCCGTGACATTCTTTAAATAAATATTTCTTAAAAATTTTGTGTAAACATATATTTTATTTGCATTTTCAAAGCAGGTTTTCCTGTGATGTTTTTGTCCAAAGCGTACCCAACATATCAGCATAATAATCAATATCAGGACACAGACAAGGCTAAGACAGAATGGATAGCAGAGTCGCCCAAATTCATTCAGCTGTGGAAATCACGGAATTTGTAATTCCACCTATAATCACGCTTGATACACTACGATAGAATGCCCAGCCAACAAAAAAGCCCTATGGATGAATAGGGCTTTTGTTCAAAACAGAGGATAACTGTTTGATAGGTGCTGCTTAGGCAATTTTGTTGTTAAATTGATTGCCAAGGCATTTGGTACACGGTGGTAGACGATCAGTACCAATTTCTAAGTAGGTGCGGTGTCCGCATTTGACACAAAAATAGAAGCCTGTTCCGGGTTTAGAGCCAGCAGTAACCATTTTTGTTCTCCATAGGTTTTAGAAATGGTGAACCTAGTATACCCCTATCGTGATGATTGTCTATTGATCATTTCAAAAATTGATGGTGGCATAATTGCAAAAAATAATTTCAAATAACAATTTTGACTGCTTTACAGAGATTTGCTGATCCAATTCTCAACTTGCAGTCCGTCGACTCGTAAGAATTCTTTTTCATTGTTGGTGACCATGACCCAATTATTTGCGCGGGCATGTGCAGCCAACCATAAATTATTATTCCAATAATTTGACCTTATTTTTGGAATTGATAACATATGCCACAATAATTCAAAACTACTACATTTCTTGAATCTAGAGTTTGTATTTGTTTAGATAGATTTTTCAGCACTAGAGTGTAATTTACCTAAAATAATGGCAGCTAAGAATAAGTCTGAAAAATGAGGCTAACTAAACTTACTCCTTAACTCTGATGACTGATTTTGATGATGTAACTATAAAACTTAAGCTTATTGAAATTTTATTTTTTAAAATCCTAATTTTTTGTCATCATCTTTTTTAATTCAGTTAATTTCAATAAAGGATTTCCTTTGTGCAGCATGCGATGACAATTAGAACAAACTATTGCTAAATCTTCTAATTTAGTTTCAATTAATCCATCAGCTTGATGTAATGGAACCAAATGATGAACCTCACAAAAGCCATCACCTATTGCACCATATGTATTTTTAAAGTTAAAAGAACAAACTTCACATTCAATTTTTCCTGTTTGAGCAAATACTATTTGCTTTTTTTCTGTCACTATTTTTCTATTTCTCTCCCTAATCAAATGTGTCTTAAATCTAGGATTTCCTTCAAGCCCAATAATCTCTTCCTCAACATCAGGTAAACTATCAAAAAAATTATTACTTTCAATATATTCTTGTACTCTGCTAACAAGATTTCTAGCCTCAGGTGCTTGAGCATACCATACATTACTTTGACCAATTCCACCTTTAACAGCTCTTGGAATTAAGATAGTCCTCTCATTAACAGGGATAAGGTATGCATCAACAAAATTAGCTTCTATAAAATAAAAATCTAATTTATTTTTTTCATGAATATCAGATATTTTTAATAACTTTCGGGGCTCTTTATAAACTTTAGCATTTTTATACCATCCAACAACTACAGTACCACCACTATCTGGTCCTGCTGTCCATACTACGGTTACGCCATCAGCAAACTCATCCCCCTTACCAGCTCCTAATTTTTTAATATCAATTTTTCCTGAGGAACGGACATATCCAAATACTTTTCCATCTACATTAGTAAAATTACATACCTCATGACCAATTGAATGATCATTGAAAGCCCCTCCTCTTTTAGGTATATCTCCTTTAGCTCCATTATAATTATCCATCCAACCTACATTACAAAATAATATTGCCATAGCCTACCCTTAATTTTCTTTTTTAATAAACAAAACCCCACTTAACAGTAGGATTTTTTAAAACAATATCAATAACTTTTAATCTTTAATCCTCCCCAACCCTCCTTTTTCAAAGGAGGGAGTTCCCCTCTTTCGCAAAGAGGGGCTAGGGGAGATTTTAAAAAAGATTAAGCCACATTCCCTTCCAAGAAATCCTGTGCAAAGCGTTGCAATACACCACCCGCTTCATAAACAGAAACTTCTTCTTCGGTATCCAGACGGCAGGTTACAGGTACTTCAACAATCTGGTTTTTACCATCATCAGTCGAACGTTCAATGACTAAAGTCAAGGTCGAACGTGGCGCAATATTACCTACTACGCTATACAGTTCCGTACCATCCAGCTTTAAAGTCTTGCGGTTAGTACCCGGTTTAAATTCAAGTGGTAATACGCCCATACCGACTAAGTTAGTACGGTGAATACGCTCAAAACCTTCGGCCACAATCGCTTCCACACCGGCAAGACGCACACCTTTAGCTGCCCAGTCACGGCTAGAACCCTGACCGTAGTCCGCACCCGCAATAATGATTAACGGTTGCTTACGGTTCATGTAAGTTTCAATCGCTTCCCACATACGCATCACTTCACCTTCCGGCTCGACACGCGCTTTTGAACCCTGCTTGATGGTACCGTCAGCACGAACCACCATTTCATTGAACAGTTTCGGGTTGGCCAAAGTCGCACGCTGCGCAGTCAAGTGGTCACCACGGTGCGTTGCATAGGAGTTAAAGTCTTCCTCAGGCACGCCCATTTTATGCAGGTATTCACCCGCAGCTGAATCCATAATAATCGCATTTGATGGCGATAAGTGGTCGGTAGTGATGTTATCCGGCAAGATCGCCAGCGGACGCATGTTTGTCAAGGTACGCGGTGCAGCCAAAGCTCCTTCCCAATACGGCGGACGGCGGATATAGGTACTTTGCGGACGCCAGTCATACAGTGGACTTGCCGCTTTTTCACGCTCGCCCAAATCAAACATCGGGATATACACTTTTTTAAATTGCTCTGGTTTTACCGCAACTTTTACCAGCGCATCAATTTCTTCATCCGATGGCCAGATGTCTTTGAGGTAAATCGGATTACCATCTTTATCGTTGCCAAGTGAATCTTTTTCAATATCAAAACGAATCGTTCCGGCAATCGCATAAGCAACGACTAATGGCGGAGAAGCCAGGAAAGCCTGTTTTGCATAAGGATGGATACGACCATCGAAGTTACGGTTACCTGAAAGTACCGCAGTGGCATACAGGTCACGGTCAATAATTTCTTGCTGAATTTTTGGATCTAGCGCACCCGACATACCGTTACAAGTCGTACATGCATAAGCGACAATACCAAAACCGAGTTTTTCCAGGTCGTGCAGTACACCCGCTTCTTCAAGGTAAAGTGCAGCGGCTTTAGAACCCGGTGCAAAAGAGGATTTTACCCAAGGCTTACGGGTTAGACCCAACTCATTTGCCTTACGTGCCAATAAACCGGCTGCCACTGTATTACGCGGGTTAGAGGTATTGGTACAAGAAGTAATCGCCGCAATAATCACCGCACCATCCGGCATTAAGCCTTCTGCTTCTTGCGCACGAGCGGCCTCTAAATTACCCGCAATGCCTTTTTCTTTCAGGTCAGCCGTTGATACACGTGCATGCGGGTTTGACGGGCCGGCAATGTTACGAGTTACCGTTGACAAGTCGAAACGCAGTACGCGTGGATATTCCGCCTGTTTCATGTCTGAAGCCCAAAGACCAATTTCTTTGGCATATTGTTCAACCAGTTTCACCTGGTCTGCTTCACGACCGGTTAAAGTCAGATAATCAATGGTGTTCTGGTCAATATAGAACATCGCCGCAGTTGCACCATATTCAGGTGTCATGTTAGAGATGGTCGCGCGATCACCCACCGACATGCTGTCTGCGCCTTCACCAAAGAATTCCAGATACGCACCAACGACACGTTCTTTACGCAGAAATTCAGTTAATGCCAACACGATATCGGTTGCGGTAATGCCTGCCTTACGCTGACCCACCAGTTCCACACCAATAATGTCTGGCAGACGCATCCAAGATGCACGGCCCAGCATCACGTTTTCAGCTTCCAAACCGCCCACGCCCACAGAAATCACGCCCAAGGCATCGGTATGCGGAGTATGTGAATCGGTACCGACACAAGTATCCGGGAATGCCACACCTTCACGGTTTTGAATCACTGGAGACATTTTCTCCAGGTTGATTTGATGCATGATGCCGTTGCCCGCAGGGATCACATCAACATTTTCAAAAGCAGTTTTGGTCCATTCAATAAAGTGGAAACGGTCTTCATTACGACGGTCTTCCACTTCGCGGTTTTTACGGAATGCATCCGGATCAAAACCGCCGTATTCCACCGCTAAAGAGTGATCGACGATCAGCTGGGTTGGAACAACCGGGTTGACTTTAGACGGGTCGCCGCCCTGGTCGGCAATGGCATCACGGAGGCCTGCAAGGTCAACCAGTGCAGTTTGCCCCAAGATGTCATGACACACCACTCGTGCCGGATACCAAGGGAAATCGTGATCTTGTTTACGTTCAATCAGCTGACGTAAAGACTGTTCCAGAATGGCAGGATCACAACGGCGTACCAGCTGTTCGGCAAGTACTTTTGAAGTATAGGGAAGTTTTGCATATGCGCCTGGCTGAATATCTTCTACGGCTTGGCGTACGTCATAATATTCGAGCTGGGTACCTTGCAGTGGTTTGCGGTAGTTGTTGTTCATAGCTTACCTGCCTCTTGAATCATTTTTTCTTTACTACGTAATTGTTGTTGCGAGTTACAATCGGTTCAACGGCATAGTACACCGCCGAAAAGCCATTTCCCAAATCTTTTATATTTCATATATTTAGATATAAAAACAGGTGTTTTGGAAACAAATTGTTACATATTTTTTGGGATATTTGCTCTAATCGTGCTTTTTTTGGAAAAATAGCGGGAAATAGGCCTCATTCTTTAGTATTAGATGTCCCTAAGCGAATACAAAACAATCTTGTTCTGTAATATTTTTCCCAATCGTTTAAGTAGATGTAAAGCTTATATTTTTTATATTGCATTCGCTCTTGTCAGGCATTAAAACCTAAAAAATAGCGTTAAGCTGCAAATCTGATGATCTAGCACTGCCTTCGATGCTTATCTTTTGAATATGCTTGTTGGGTAATACCTATTTTTCATCATTCCATCATTCTAAACCCTTCAAATATGACGTCAGAAAAGATCTTCACCTTACAAAAAATTGATAAAGGGTAAAAAATTTTGGTCGCCATTTTTATGTTAGAGCAGCGATTTTAATGCTAATGATTTTGTCGCTTGCCCGCATTCATTTAAACAAAACTGCATATTTCCGAATTTCAGTAAAGCTATAGCAATCTGGGCTTTTTGTTTGCCTATCTGCACTGCATGCTGCAAAATATCTGCACTAATGATTTGTGAAATATATCCAGAGGCTAGTCATGTCAACGTCTACTGCTTTTACACTATTCACTTTAAAGGGTGTAGATGCACAAAAATTCCTTCAGGGCCAAGTGACTTTAAATGCTGAGGCATTAGCCGAAAACCTGACTCGCTATACCGCGATCTGTAGTTTAAAAGGACGAATCCAGTTTGGCTTATGGCTAAAAAAAATTAGTCCGGAAAGTTTTGAAATTGTGGTCACTGACGATCAGGCCGAAGAATTTGCCAAACACATTAAAAAATTTGGTGCTTTTTCGAAAATGAAGCTGGAACAAGTCGGCCGAGTTTTCCCTACGCTCAATGGCGATAGCACCGATTTTTCTAGCACTGAAACCGATATCGCAGCTTGGCAGCTGCAAGCGATTGAAGCCGGTCAGGCCTGGATTGAAGCGACAACGGCACAAGAATTCCAGCCGCAAGAACTGCGTTTGCATCAGCGTGAAGGCGTACATTATGACAAGGGCTGCTATTTGGGTCAGGAAATTATTGCACGCCTCTGGTTCAAGGCCAAACCGAAACACTGGCTGCATTTGGTGCAAGGTAGCGGTGATGCTCCTGCTGCTGCAACCCAGTTAAACAATGATGTTGAAGTGATCAACAGCATTGCTGTGGATGGCGGTTATAAAGCCCTGGTCGTGGCAAAACCTGCTGCGCTTGAAGAGCTGGGGTTACAAGTTCTAGATTTGCCTGAAGCTTTAAATGGTGATGTAGCACGTCCACAGTAAATCTTGAAACTTTAGATATTTAAGCTTTGGATATATGCTGCACTGAGCCTCCATCTTTGGAGGCTTTTTTATGCATTTGAAGGGATACTAAACCGATCACATTTCCGGATTAAAAACCATGAAACAGCTTGTTCATGTCTTTGCAGACATATTCTTTAAATGAATAATCACGCGCATGCTTGGCATCAAATTTTGCTTCAAGCTCACCTTTTTTAAAAATATAGACACGGTCATCTTTACTGACCAAATATTCAGCCCCCAGTTTCATCAGCAAAGCATCCATTTTTTCTTCTTCAGGAATATTGCTGTCCAGATTGACCCGATCATAGGCACGTTTAATGGCTTTAATGAACATTTATCTACTCACAC
Organism: Acinetobacter sp. YH01018; assembly: GCF_013420295.1. Classification (NCBI taxonomy): domain Bacteria; kingdom Pseudomonadati; phylum Pseudomonadota; class Gammaproteobacteria; order Moraxellales; family Moraxellaceae; genus Acinetobacter; species Acinetobacter sp. YH01018. The sequence continues at coordinate 7,098 of NZ_VOYL01000057.1, read as the reverse complement.
ATTAATTCAGCCGCGATTTAAACAAAGATTGGCTGAAAAACAAAGTGCCGTTTCGCTGCTGCGTATTTTTCTCTGATCATTGTGCTTGATGGTTTTAAATTTTAAGCACAAAACAATTCATCTACAAAGCCCTCACCCTACTTAAGCTTGCTTTAAGATTTTCTACCCAAAATCGAGCCAGTAACAATTATGTAAATATCTATGAAATATTATGGTAATGCACCCCTCATGTATTTACATTCACATAAATAAACTTATGATGTTAAAGGAAGGGTTCCATATTCATTTTTAAGCACATAAATGGAATTAAGATTATGTTTATAAAAGGTTTTTTAAAAATATGAAAAGAATTATACTTGCCAGCCTGATCGCTTTGTCTTCAAGTTTTGCGATGGCTGAAATGACAACCACTTCTGTTGATCCTGCATTTGCCAAAGTAGAAACACTGGTCAAAGCCAACGATATGAAAGGCGCTTATCAGGAGCTGGATAAACTAGCAAAAACAGGAAATGCACAGGCACTTTATAATTTGGCCTACCTGACTCAAACCGGTCAGGGCACCACCAAAGATGAGAAAAAAGCCATCCAGCTGTATCAAGAGTCTGCAAACAAAGGCTATCCGGTAGCCAACTATGTCCTAGGTAAAAACTACATGACCGGTACTTTAGGTCTGCCCCAAGATACTAAAAAAGCCAAACAGTATTTAGAAAAAGCATCCAAGCAAGGTTTTGATGATGCCAGCGTAGATTTGGCCGTATTACTGTTTTCTGAAGGTACAGCAGCATCAGATAAACTGGCTTTACAAAAATTGGACCCGCTGATCAAAAAAGGCAATTATCAGGCCATTCATGCCAAAGCGTTATATGACATCAGTCAGGGTTTTAAAAACAAAAACGAAGCGCCAATTAAGCAAGGCTTAAAAAGCATTCAGGATCTGGCACAAAAAGGCTATATTCCCGCTTTAATGGCTGTAGGTAACATGTTTGCCAACGGTAAAATCGTTCCGCAAAACCTGCCTGAAGCGAAAAAAATTTTTGAGGCTTTAGCCAAAGAAAATATCCCGCAAGCCAAACAATCTTTAGCTGTGGTGGATAAAATGATTGCCGAACAGGCCAAAAACCCACCTAAAGCTACTGCTGAAAAGAAAAGCTAATCACTGCAGAGATGATTAAAAGCCTCAATTCCGGGGGCTTTTTTTATGCCTATTATTTTGTTGCTATTCATGCTGACCGTAAAATTTTAAGCCCACCAGACACTAATTAACACACTCACCACAATGAATCCTAAAATGGTACTCATCAATAAAGGAGTTAAAGTTTTTTCATTTAAACCATACGCTTGACCTAACATGGCAAAAATGGTCGGCATCGGCAAAGCGGCAATAAGCGTTCCAGCATAGACCATTTCCTGACTCACATTGGTTAAATAATTCAAACCCAGGAACATCAGCAAAGGCATGATCAGGTTACTGGAAATCACCAGATAAAAGCTTTGCAGATTCACATATTTCAGCGTCAATCCCACAATCCCGCCACCAATCGAGAATAAGGCTAAAGGCGATGCAGTTTGTCCAAGCAGGGCCAAGACCTGATCCAGCTGTTTAGGAATATGAATCTGAAAGATGGCGCAGGCTATCCCCAGCATGACGCCCATAAACAAGGGATTTTTCAATAAAGTAACCACCGTGCTCTGGAGGATTTGGGCAAAACTTGCCTTTTGTGAGTTTCCCAGTTCCGCCAGAATCAGCACTGCCGGAATAAGCAGCACACTTTCAATGATTACCACCAAAGAGGTATAGGTCATCGCCTTTTGTCCCAGCAGCAAGGATAATACCGCCGTACCAATGAGCCCGGTATTCGACATGGCAGCACCTAGCGACAAAACTGAAGACTGTGAACGGTCATTTTTAAAGTAATGGGAAACAATAAAAAATGCCGCAGCATATAAAATAAAAGTCACGCCGCTATAGACAAGAAAGTATTCGGGATACCAGATTTCATGCAAATCTTTTGCGGCCAAGGATTGGAAAAATAAAGCAGGTAGCGCAATTTTAATGACAAAGGCCCCAACAGCATTGACTTGCTCTTTTGTTAAAAGCTGAAAATTTACCGAAAGATAACCTAAAGCTAATAAAAAAAAGATCGGTACGATGACCGTAAAGACCATATAGAATTTGTCCTTTCAATAAATAAAATTACTTGCCCAGACTCCGACTCTTTAGAGTCTGAGCATTAAAACATTCAAGCGAAATATCGGGATGAAGCATTAAAAAGCGCTAAACAACGCTTTTAATCCACGCGGCTGACAGCGCAAATATTGCGGTGCAATTTGAATATTTTCACCCAACTCTGCGGCAGCATGCCATGGCCAGCGCGGGTCATACAGCATAGCACGAGCTAAAGCAATTGCGTCAGCTTGCTGATAATGTAAAATTCCTTCGGCCTGCATGGCTTCAGTAATTAAACCCACAGCAATCACGGGAATGCTGACGACCTGCTTAATGGCATGAGCAAATGGAACCTGATAATTGGCTTCCAGATGAATATTCTGATCGATATGCAAGCCACCACTCGACACATGGATATATACTGCATCGAGTTGTTCCAAAGCCTTGGCCAAACCGAGCGAAGATTCGATATCCCAACCGTCATGCGCCTCCATCCAGTCCGTTGCAGAAATACGCACGCCTATAGGGTAGCCTTCTGGTACCGCATTTTTCATGGCCTGAAAAACTTCCAGCGTCAAGCGAATGCGGTTCTCGAAACTGCCGCCATATTCGTCCTGACGCCGATTCGATAATGGTGACATAAATTGATGCAGCAAATAACCATGTGCTGCATGCACTTCAATTAAGTCAAAACCGGCATCCACAGCACGCTTGGCAGCATCAGCAAAGTCTTGAATCACTTGCTGGATTTCATCTTTACTCAGCGCATGCGGTGCATGATCGGCTGGATTAAAAGGAATGTCACTGGCAGAAACTGTTTGCCAGCCATGAGTCTCTGTCGGCTTAAATTGACCTCTTCCATTCCAAGGTTTATCGGTTGAGGCTTTACGCCCTGCGTGTGCCAATTGCACTGCAAACGGCATAGGCGAAAGTGTCTTTATTTTTGTCAGTAATGCCTTAATCTGATCACGCTGTGTATCATTCCACAATCCCAAATCGGCATAACTGATCCGCCCTTCCGCTTGCACTGCGGTGGCTTCAACAATACATAAACCGGCACCAGACAAGGCATAATTAGCCCATTGCTGCTCATGCCAATAGGTCACCTCCCCTTGTTCAGTTGCCGAATACTGACACATTGGAGCAATTACGATTTTATTGCTCAGTTTTAACGAACCAAATTGAATTGGTTGAAATAATAACGCCACGCTTAGCCCCCTGTTAGAATACCTTGCTCACACTTAATCCCGCACTCCAGTTCAAACCATCTGCGGGTTCAAAGAAGCGTCCATTACCCTCATTTACAATCACTGAACCGACATAGTCTTTATCCAACAGATTATCGACTCGCGCAAAAGTCCGGACTTTCCAGTCGGCCTGTTTCCAGACATAACCGACATTGGCCGAAATGATGCTATAACTTGGTGCGGCATCGCTATTTACATCATCTACATAGACCTGATCCATATAGCGGACATCAAAACCCGCATTAAAGCCGATTTCCGGCTGCCAGCCTAAAGAGGCAAATGCCTGATTTTTAGCGATACCCGGAATCTTGTTGCCTTTCTGCACCATACTGTCCGGAATCGCTGCATCAAATGTAGCATCAATATAGCTGTAGCTGGCCTGAGCAGTTAAATCACGCCATAGATTTTTGTTCCAGGACAGCTCCCCCCCTTCACGCAGCGTTTTATCCGCATTCTTATAGGTCGCACGGCCATCCACTGTTCCAGCAGAAACAATATCGTTTTGTGTTTTGCTTTGGAAGACTGCAGCCGTGAAATTGCCCCACATATTTTGTGCTTTCACACCCAGTTCATAATTATTACTGCTGGCGGGCTTTAAATTAAAGTTTATGCCATCGTTTGCTGAATAGGCCATTTCGGTAAAGGTGGGAGTTTCAAAACCTTTGGCATAGCTGGCATAAACATTGAACCGGTCATTCATTTTCCAGCTTAAAGCCACTGAAGGTAGCACCTGGTCATAGTCGGTCTTGCCGCTATCATCGCCATTGCCTGTGACAATATAGTGATCGTTGGACTGGTAATGTACATTGCTATAACGCAGTCCTGTGTCCAAGGTCCAATTGGGTAAAAAATCCCACGCGGCTTGAAGATAGGGATCTAAATTCCATAAAAAATTCTGTTCATCACGGCGTAGCTTCCCTTTTACGCCAAATTGCCCATTGGCATCAAAGTTTTCATAACCCTGGCGGTCTTCATCCATATAATCAAAGGCCAGACCTGCTGTTACACGTGTATTGGGTAAAAGATTCTTTCCAGTCCAGCGAATATCAGTGCCGTAATAATCACGGCTGAAATCAATCACACCGCCGGCATGGCGTGAGTTTATTTGAGTTGCCGAAGGAATCGACTGATACTGGGTCACTTCACGATGTCCCAGATAAGCCATAGCATACAGTTCATGCTGGTCATTGATCGGTTTAGACCAGGTCAGACCGGTCTGGGTTTGATTAATTTCCTTGCGCACGTCATAGATATTGTTCGCATCATTGACCTGTTTGGGATTGGCTTGCCACTGCTGGCGGGTCAAACCTTGCGGATCATCGGCATTTATATCAACATGATTCATAATCCAGTTCAGTTTAGAGCCGTCATCCAGATTCCAGGTCAGTTTGGCATTACTCAGTACTTTATGCGCAGCACTGTGGTCACGGTAGCCATCAGTATCAAAATAAGAGGAACTGAGCACATAACTCGGCTCACCGGCCCGATCTGCACCACCTTGCAATATCACATTGGCACGGCTTTTATGCTGACTGCCAGCTGAATAGCCCAATTCAATGGAATCTTTGCATGCTCCCTGTTTGGTCGTGGTCAAAATCGTTCCGCCAGAGGAATTGCCATAAAGTGTAGAAAATGGCCCACCCAGTACTTCAATATGATCCAGACTGCTTAAATCAATATTTGAGGTCTGGCCCTGCCCATCCGGCATGCTCGCAGGAATACCATCGACATATAAACGGATACCACGCACACCAAAAGTTGAACGGGCACCAAAGCCACGCATGGAAATCTGTAAATCCTGGGCATAATTTTCGCGGTTATTCAGCTGTAAGCCAGGTACACCTTTTAAAGTTTCAGAAAGATTTACACCGAGATTATTCGTATTGTTATTTTGTTCGATTCGATATACTGAAGCAGGTGTTTGCAGCCAGTCAGTATCGCTACGTGTCGCTTCTATTTTAATGACGGGAAGCAAAACCGGGTCCGTAGAATCAGGGGCAGCATAAAGATGCTGGCAGAGGCATGCTGTCAGGTAAAATAAAGTCTTAGAAAAGAGAATCTCGTAATATTTACCTGGCATAGCTTGCTCTATATCTTATTAAAATACTGTTTGAAAGCTTAAACGAACTACCCGCATAGCGTTTAAGTTTATTTGTAGTATCAGGGTTAATGACCCCTTCAGATTGAGGAAAAGCATGAAGCAATCGGCGAATTAAAATGACTGCTAGAATCAGTCCATTGCATCTATTAACAAATTGCAACAAGCATATAGATTTTTTAAGACTCCCTTGCAATCCCCTCTTAGCAGTCCAATATTAAGCACAAAGTTTTCTTGATACATTTGATCCTATGCCTGAATTACCTGAAGTTGAAACCACCAAAACCAGTCTCTTGCCACTGTTGGATCAAACCGTTTTAAAGGTAGAAGTCCGTCAGCCGAGCTTACGTTGGCCTATTCCTGAAAATATACAAAAGTTGGTGGGTCAAAAATTGCTGAAACTCACCCGCCGTTCCAAATATATTTTGGCAGAGTTTGAACAAGACAGTATGCTCTGGCATTTGGGCATGTCAGGCAGTTTCAGATTATGTACAGCAACAGACGAACTGCGCAAACACGATCATCTGATCATTCAATTTGAAGATATTGAACTGCGTTATCATGATCCGCGCCGTTTCGGCTGTATTTTATGGCTCGATCAAGACTCGCAAAGCAAACTGATTGATACTTTAGGGCCTGAACCTTTGAGTGAAGCATTTAATGCTGAATATCTGTTTGAAAAATTTAAAAAGAAAAATGTAGCAGCGAAAGTGGCGATTATGGATAACCACATGGTGGTGGGAGTGGGCAATATTTATGCAACGGAAAGTTTATTTAACGTAGGGATTCATCCTGCTCAACCGGCTTCTAGCCTGAGTTTTCAGCAAATTGAACAGTTAGTTATAGAAATTAAACGTATTTTAAAACAGGCGATTGATCTCGGCGGCTCGACCTTGCGTGACTATACCAATGCCATGGGTGAAAACGGCTATTTCCAGCAAACCCTGCTGGCTTATGGTCGTGCCGGTGAAATGTGCGTGAATTGTGAAACCACGTTGGAAAATTTAAAACTCGGACAGCGTGCATCGGTATTTTGTCCAGAGTGTCAGCCCCTAAAAAAAGTTAAAATAGCCCACCAGAAAGCCATTAAAGGAAGCCAAGCATGAAATCTGCCATCGTTCGACATATCTTGGTCAAAGATAAAGTGCTGGCTGAACAGCTGAAAAAGAAAATTAAGGATGGGGCTGATTTTGCCAAAATTGCCAAACAGCATTCCACCTGCCCTTCGGGCAAAAAAGGTGGCGAACTGGGTGATATCAAAAAAGGCCAGTTAGTCGGTCCGATTGATAAAGCCGTATTTACTTTGCCTGAACGTGAACTGCATGGCCCAATCAAAAGCCAGTTTGGCTGGCATTTGCTGGAAATCAAGTTTCGGATGGATTAGTAATCTTTGTTGCTCCTTCCTCCTTTTAGGAGGAAGGCTGGGATGGAGGTAAACCTCTCCCTAGCCCTCTCCTAAAAGGCATAGGTATCTACACATCTTTAGGTACCTAATGCAATTGTTGCGATTTCATTCAGTTCATCTATTGAATATTCCGAGAGCAGTTGAAGAGTGTTCAGTAAAATCGAAAGTCCTGCCAATATTG
>NZ_VOYL01000056.1:0-15132 GCF_013420295.1 Acinetobacter sp. YH01018 | reverse complement strand
ACTACGCATCATATATATTTGTAATATATTGTTTTATATATTTAATATTTTAAGTATTTGTATTTTAGTAACCATTATAAGTACCACCTCTTCTTTAAGTTCCCAACAACTCACTTTTTCTGTCATCAATGTTAAATAAGTCTTGTGCTTTAAATTCTTAGATGACCTCCTCTACCCTTTATTATCATTTTTATAAAAGTAACTATATGTACTCATTAAAATTTGTAGAGCTCAAAAACAAAAAAGACCGCTATATAGCAGTCTTTTAACTTAATTAAATAATAATGGGTATACGGATTTAATGGTTGATGGGGCACCTTTACCCCACCAACCTGATACCATTATCAGATGGTTGATAGATCGACCCCGTAGTTGAGTTCCTCTGCGAAGTCCGGCAGTCCGTAACCGATGGTTTTCTTGTAGAACGGAGAGACCTTCGCGGTCGGGGCCTTCTTCTTGTGCTTCGTGGTGTAGAGCATTCGTGCCCGCATCACCTCGAAGGAGTAACCACGTCCTTCACGGTTCTTGTCCTTGGCCAGTCGGTTGATGGACTCCGTGTAAGCGTTGGTGACGGGCATGTCCGTCTCGAAGTAGGTCATGATCTCTTCGCGCCAGTTGCCTACAGCCCTGACCAGATCGCTCCAGACTTCCTTCTGGCCCTTCGGGATGGTGGCTATCCACTCGTCCAGGGCGGCTTCTGCCTGGGGCCGTGTGGTAGCGTCCCAGATGCCGTAGAAACGTTCCTTGTGCTCGTAGGCGGCCAGCAGTTGTGGGAATGCGCCGGTCCAGGTCTCCATGATGAGGCGTTCCCGGTTTGAGACTTCGTGAGCGCGTTTCAGCAGGATTTTCCGGTCACCCTTGAGGGTTCGGCTCTGGGAGGGCATCAGCTCCTTCCTGAGGCCCTTGCGCACCTTCTCCAGGGCATCGTTGGCCATGCGCACCACATGGAACTTATCGACCACGATGCGGGCCTGTGGCAGCACCGCCTTGACCGCTGCTCGGTAGGGATTCCACATGTCCATGCTGACGATCTTGACCTTCTGCCGGTCTTTCATCTTCATCAGGTAGTTGGTCATCACGTCCTGACGGCGGGTGGCCAGCAGGTCGAGCAGGGTCCTCTCCTCGATGTTGGTCAGGATGCAGCGGTAGCGCTTGTTCAGGTACAACTCGTCAATGCCGAGAATGCGGGGCGTCTCGAAGCGGTGCCAGCGCCCCAGGAATTCGGCGCGGGCGTTGAAAATGTCGCGTACCGTCTTCTCGTCCAGGCCCGCAATATTATCAAGAGTAAACTATTAAAAATCCATTAAAATCAATACTTTCACTTTGAGAACATGTATTTAAAGTAAATAACAATTAAAGCCTGTATCTTAGTTATCACTTGAGATACAGGCTTTTTATTTATTCGTTCATATAATTAAACAGTTTGCCTAAAAAATCATCGCTAATGGTTAATTGATACTGTTTTTCAACGAGATTTCGAAGTTCCATAACGAGAAGCAAAGAGTTCTTATAGGCTTCATATAGTTCTAATTCATTTAATCGGGCAGTAGTCTTTTTAAACTTTTCATAGTTTTCAGGACTAATTTCTTTTTCAAGATTCTTTGTCATATTAAACCAATTATCGGCATTTTCTTCCGCAATTCGAATGAGTTGTAGTATATTTTTTTGTAATTGAGATAAAAGTTCCAGTGAACGTGCATTTTCCCCTCTTTTAAGAACATTAATCCCCATTAACCATAGGTTGGAAAAATTATTCAATAAAAAATTTACGTTTTCTTCTGTAAGTCTATTTGGTCCCGGACCTTCCAACTCTGATAAATACAATTCTAGTTGTCCTGTTTCATCATAAATAAACATTGCTTTTGTGTCAGGAATGTAGCCTGATTCTTTGAATGAAGGAATAATATTCATTTCGTTTTCGGAAAGGAAATGAAATTCACCACGTATTAGATTTTCAAAAATTACTACTTCCGTACCGTACTCATTTTGATAGAGTAAAGTGTAGGAAGCGACTTCATTTAGCCATTTTGCTGAATCAAAGGTGGAAATTGTATCATCTTTTAGAAAAACGTAATATTCTATATCAGAGTATTGATCTCCCTCTCCTTTTGTAAAAGAGCCATACATCATACAAGCAGATATTCGTTCATCTGACTGGACAAGTTCCTTAACCCTTGCCATTAGTTCCTTTTGTTTTAACAATTCGATTCCTTCTTTCTTTATTTTGATTCAGGGAGAAATAAAAAATCCTCCCAAATAATGTTGGAAGGATTAGTCATGTCACTTTTTAAGACACTCAAATAAAACTATTTAGCCTTTTTAGCTATTCAGTCTTACATTTATTTAGTATATGGAAAAATGGGCAGACTAATCCTAAGTTTTTAAACTGAAATATACTATTTCATTTGTTAAAAATTAGATCAACCAGAAATTCCGGATACCCATAATAATTAATTCATTTTCATCATAAGTGCATAAGCATCACGTTTGTTTTGACGCAATGATTCTATCTCGGACTTCGTCAGCTGTTTTACGAGAGTTGAGGATATACTTTGCTTCCCACTCTGTGAGCCTTTCGAAATCGTACCCGTAAATCGATTTCCACCATGCTTCAAGATTACCATATACATCCCTCAATTGCTGAAGAGTTTCTTTACTTAGAGCTAATTGTGATGAGTATTGTTTACCCGTCAGTGCATATGCTCCAATAACTTTATTCGTCCCAGTTGTTTCAATATGACCTTTTAATGCTGCAAAAGTACCACCTTGGGTCTGGGTATCATCAACAATAATAACACATTTATCATTGTTTATTGTCCCATCAAATGCTGGTGGGTTGGCTAATCTATGCCACCCATCACCGCCAGTTCTTGATACTTTTATAGCTTGAACTATATTCGTATCAACTTCAAGCCCAAGTTTCTTTGCTATAACTGCTGAAGTAGCTAAAGGAATCATATTACGACCGACTGCTTCCTCAGCATGTACAGGTACTATAATAGTTTCCCGACCATCGATAATTCTTTCTAGTTCAGCAATCGCCTCATCCGAAACTAAATCTTTAGCTAAAATATACGCACTTTCAACATCCCCTGCTTTAGCAGCTTCATACATGTAATGAGAGGTTGCATCTCCAAGACCACGGTCAATAACCGTTTTAGGAAACATATTCCAATCTGTGCGATATAACTTCATATTTTTAAATAAGTTTTAATGATGGCTAGCATTAAATTTTACACTAAATTTACCGCTAGCATCTCTTGGATATTATTTTTCGTATCAGGCAGCACTCTCAAAAGCCGTTTGTTTGGACAGTCCCCATGATCATACACGAGGCAGCTTCAAATACTTATGGGCCCATCCTATCCAGTTGTATCTTCTTGCATCACATGAATATTGTATACTCATTTTGACTACTTGAAAATTATGGAACAACGTCAATAAAAACAATAACTCTAGAGTCTTTAGTCGACATTCCTAAAAAGGTAAATTCAACATTTCTTTCCATATCATTTCTTTGTGTCTCTGGATGAACAAAAGAAACATAGCTTATTTCAAAGAATCGGGCTAGGGTTTTTATGCCAATGATTTTGTTCTCTTCATTAGCAATTAAAACATCTAATTCCAGATCAAACTCTTCTAATTATTTAATTAAATCTTTAACTTTCATTTTACTATCAACCTCTATGAATTATTTAAAAAATTAGCACAATGAAACTTGTGAAAAAAATGGATTTGAACAAAATTTTTTAGCAAAAAAAGCATAGCAACCAGAAAAATCTTTCCAGCAATCAACAAAAATATCCCCGTGTGCTTCCAGTTTACAACATTTTGACTACCACACTGCCCACAGTAGTAATAATAGCCTTTGATACGGCCACCGCATTCAGGACAATTTTTATGATTAATGAATAAGTTACTCAACGTCTCTTCTCCAAAATTCTTATTATCAAGTTGTAAGTGAAGATAGCACACATTTATAAAAAATGTCTTTTTTAAAACATCAAAAGATGTTATAAAAAAGACATTCGCTACTTTAGGATAACTTTTAAGATGAATTTAAATCTCCTTGATGAAGAATCAATCCAACCTTCTGAACCCACGCCATGTGATTTTTTCAAAGGTGAAAATGCTATCAAAAAAGCTAAACAGTTAGGATTACCTGATCTCGAGTTAGTCAGAAACGCAATTATGATCGGTGATGCTGACTATAGAACAAATACTCACTATAACCGTGCACGCTTTATTGCACGATGGGGAAAAATTGGAGAACAGATTGCTTTACTGCTTCGACAATCTGATCCTGCTTGGATATTCCACAATGACAGCCAGCCAAGAATTGAGAATACAGTAAAGAAAATACAAATTATCTTTATGAGCGGGAATATTGCATTGGGGTTAGCTGATCAAGTTGTATCAGCACACTGTGAAAAAGGATTAATGACATTAAATAATATTAAGGAGAATCAGTCTGCTTATGATGATGAGACAAAATTGAGAACATGGATTTTATACTTTCCTTCAGCATCACATCCAGCCTATAAAGACATTGATATCCCAAATATTCCTTTTGAATTTGCATACCCAACTAGCTTCGTACAGGACTTAAAAGCGAAAAAAATTTCAATTTTACCAAGTGACCATACTTGCAGAATTGCATTTGAAATAGATAATACAGTTCCTGTAAAAACTGATCCTAAGCCAGTATTGGAACCATCTAATGAAATTAAACCAGATGATTTTGATATTCAGCTTGTAGTTTAATCTGAGGTTAATGTGTTTAATAAAGATCGTTTACGTATTGCTAAAGAATTACGAGGACTTAGCAATACCGATTTCGCAGAAAAATTGAGTTGCTCTATCTCTAAGGTAAAGCAACTTTTAGACGTGGATAAAGAAATCAATGAAAATGATCAAGATGATATATGCCGTGTATTAAATTTACCCAAGTCATTCTTTGCAGGTAATGACACACAACCACATGAAACAGACCAAATCTTCTATAGATCGGTTGCTCGTATTAAAGCACAGCATAGAAAAGCTAATGAGGCATATACTCTTTTAGCAATAAATATTAACAAGTACTTAAATCAGAAAGTAAAGTTACCTACTTTTCACCGTCCTGATTTAGATATTACTGAGTTTTTGGGTGAATCTAAGTATGCCGATCACCTAGCGTCAGAGTTGAGAGGTTTATGGGCTTTAGGTAATCAACCTATTAATAACATTGTTTCGTTGTGTGAGCTAAAGGGAATCCGTGTCTTTAGATTACCGACTGAAATTCGAGAAATTGATGCACTATCTTTTTTTGATGATGAAAGTGGTAGCCCTTTCATATTTCTAAATACATTTAAGTCTGCCGAAAGAGCCCGCTTCGATTGTGCACACGAACTTGGTCATATCGTTATGCATACGCATAACAAAAAAATTCGTGTCGAGAAAGATAATCGTGTTCTCGAAACTGAAGCGGATCAATTTTCATCTGAATTTTTAATGCCAACAGATGCATTTCTTTCTACTGCTCCACGCTATTTTTCACTAGAAAATATGATTGAGTATAAAAAGATTTGGCGAACATCCCTGAAGGCTATTAACTATAAAGCTCACAAGCTGGGATTAGTTAGTGATTGGGTTAATCGTAGTAACTCTATAAAGATCAATTCGTTGGGCTACAACATTAATGAACCTGAAGAAACTCATCGAGATGAGAGTTTGATGTTGCCCAAAATTATCTCTGTTTTAGCCTCACAACCATCTTTTGATAAAAATAAAATGCTTGATGAAATTGGAATCTCTGAAGAAGATTTTAATCAATTAACATTTGATGCTTTAGTTAAAGTTGAGCCCCCGAAGAAAAAACATAAGTTATATATTGTCGAGTAATACAAACCTTCCTTAAAAATAATGCGCCTTACGGCGCACTATTTATGCAAAATCCTGATTAATTTTTTTATGACTTCACGCCCAACGTAGTTTTGCATCCCATAAGTCATACTTTAACTGAAAATGTAACTTGCCCCATCATGACTTTTTTCATATAGCCTACTTGAACTGACACCATAAATCCCATGTGTTCCATAAAGCATCGTATACAATTTCAGATAAATTCTTTAGTTATGTGATCAGGCTATGTGCTCAAATTACCTATTTCCAAATAAAAGAAATTTGACACTCTTAGGTGTCGATACAAGCCAGTTTGATCTTGAGCTTAAGGATCATGTATTCCCTTCCTATCATGCTCCAATCATTCTGAACGGCTCAGATCACTTAGAGCTTGATATTGCAAAGTTTGGATTACTACCGAGCTGGGCGAAAGAATTGAAGTTCAGCAGTCATACTTATAACGCCAGAACTGAGTCTGTAGCAGATAAGCCTAGCTTTCGACATGCTTGGAAGTACAGCAAGTTCTGCCTAGTCCCAGTACAAGAATTTTATGAGCCGAAATACATCAATGACAAGCCACACTGGTACACCATCAAGCGTAAAGATGATCAGCCTTTTACTGTTGCAGGGATCTATGATGATGCAGTGATTAATGGCAATAAGGTACGTTCCTTTTCAATGTTGACCATCAATTCGGACCATCACCCTTTTATGAAACAATTCCATGCACCGAAGGATGAGAAGCGATCCATCATCGTTATTCCAGAACAGTACAGAAAAGACTGGCTAACAGCCGATCATGAACATGCGCATGAATATTTCTTTCAAATGCCCGATGAATTCGTCACATTTCCACGCGATGAGCAGAAACAAAACGTCTTATTCTGACGCATCCTTGTTTATCCACAACTTTTTAAATTTGAATTTTAAACGCTGTTAGTAATATCCTATTTAAACAAATTCTACTTCCAAACACGCCTCGTAGCGTAGGAGTATCTCATGTCTAAGAAGTTGCCTATTTACTTCTCTGACGACGCATGGTCATCTTTACAAGAGCTCATGGGTCCAGAGGGTAAACCAAGTCCTACCATCAACACCGTGCTTGAACAAATCGCTGTTCAAAATGAGCTTGTTGAAAAATTAGGGCTTACTGCTGTCCTACCCAAATCCAAAGTATCTATTCCCGTCTCTTTAGAGCGTATTCCTGCAGGTCCGGCCTTCAGCACCAAGGATGAGCAAGACAAAGCACTCGATCTGAATGAGTTCCTGATTCACAACCCTATTTCTACTTTTATTGCCTATGTAGACAGTGAATCCATGCTCGATGCTGGCCTAGAGATTAATGATCCAATCATTATTGATCGCAGTATTGAAGCCAAGCATTACGATATCGTGGTTGCCCTGATTGATGACAATGCCTCGACCATTAAGCGGCTGATGATCACCAATAAGATGTCCAAGTCTGAAATCAAAGAAATATTTGGAGATGAAGATTATCCGCTTCCAGAACTTTGGTTGAAGGCTGAAAATTCGAATTACAATCACATCATTCCTGATGATAGTCAGACCATATCAATCTGGGGTGTGGTGACTTTTAATTTAAAGCGTATTTATCACCGCTCATAAAAAGAAGAATAACCATGCAAAGTGAAAATGAAATATTCGCGTTAGTCGACGTGAATAATTGCTACGTCTCGTGTGAGCGTGTGTTTAATCCTGCCTTGAATGATCGCCCAACCATTGTGCTCAGCAACAATGACGGCTGTGCCGTGGCCAGAAGCCAGGAAGCGAAAGACTTAGGCATCAAGATGGGTGTTCCTGTATTCCAAATTAAAGAGCTGATCAAACAACATAACATTCAGGTGCTATCCAGTAATTTCTCCTTATATGGCGAAATGTCCAAGCGCTTTATGGAGCTGCCTGGGGACTATGTTGCACCAGGAGATACAAGGTCTATTCCATTGATGAATGCTTTCTGAAGCTCACAGCTTACGAGCATCTATTTGACCTGACTGTATATGCTCAAGACATGAGGGCTAAGGCTTGGCGTTGGTTAGGCCTACCCTGCTGTATTGGAATTGGTCGCTCTAAAACCGAAGCCAAGATTGCCAATCATCTCGCCAAGAAAAACAAGTTCTTCAATGGGGTCTGTAATCTGGCCCATATGGACCCATGCTCTACAGAAACGCTACTCGCGCAGGTTGATGTGTCTGAGGTTTGGGGCGTAGGCAGACAGAACTGTAAGAAGCTCAATACTATGGGTGTTCAATCTGTGCTGGATCTGATCAATGCCAATCCTAAAGAAATCAAAAAGCAGTTTAGTATCGTGATGGAAAAGACGGTGCTTGAGCTACAGGGCCTTTCTTGTATTGACCTTAGTGATGATACTGTAGCGAAGAAGCAAATCATCAGCAGCCGTTCATATGGCAACCCAGTGTATGAAATGGATGACATTAAAGCTTCGGTTCGGCTTTATGTGGCCAGAGCCGTGAAACGAATGCGGGAAGATGGCTCAATCTGCAAGATGATCGGCGTGTATATCCAAACCAGTCGCTTTGATAATACAGAGCGCTACTCGCCTTACATCGTCGTTCAAATGCATGAGCATACGGATGATCTACTGCTCATCACCAAGGCCGCGATGAAAGGCATCGATCAGATATTTAAGAAAGGCTTTAAGTATAAAAAGGCGGGAATCGTGCTGCTCGAAATTACAGATCAATCCAAGTTTGTGCCCGATCTATTCACGGACTATTCACATAAGCAAGAGCGAGAAAGGCTTTCAGATGCCGTCGAAGCCATCAGTGAACGGTTTGGGAAGAATCTCGTCACGCTAGGCATTGCCAACAATAAAGAAGCCACATGGCACATGAATCAAAACCTTAGATCACCTTCGTATTTAACCAAATGGTCTGACTTACCAAGAGTAGGATAAAAACATGCACTTATTTAAATTAACTGACGAACAACTCGCACAAATTCTTATCCCGAAACGATTTGTACCACCTACTCCACCTGAACATGAAGGCAAGAATATGGTCTATGTATTTGATAGTGAGGATAAGTTTGAACTGACTTATGATGAGCTGGTGGAAATCATTAGCAAAGCTAGAATGGCTGGTCCGAAGTTGATACCTGTCTTAGGCACCGTGAATTAAATTGTGCAGTGTTCGCACGCCACTTGAAACATAACTTGATTGGAAATGAATTTGGGCTGAGAAAAATTCAGTTCAAATTTAACCTGACGGGCACACTAAAAAATGGGTAATTGTCAGATCGAGTTTGGACTACAACACTTTAGCTCATCGATTTACCATACCGCTAATCTTCACACCATTTTCGTAAATCCAGCGATCAAACTGTGATACTACATTCCGCTTATTAATCCAAGTCAGCATGGTGCTTTTCATAAAGGCAGTTTACTTATAAACAGGGAAATTTCTAAACAATTCCCCTTTAACATGCTTAGGCTATTTGATCCAGAGTTCATCTTTTTGCATCATTTTTAACATTAAATTAAATATAACCAGCGGAGTAACATTTTTTTTGTTAGAGCCGACAACTCTTTGAAAACTAAATTTAACGGTTCGCTCAGGAGCATCCAAATTAACTGGGTAGTTTTGTTTTTCTAAATACAGATGATCTCCTAACATTGGCTCTATACCAGTAATAAAATTAACAATTTGTTGCTCATCACCTTTCATTCGGCATTGAAAATGTAGAAAATTCTTACGCAGTTTTCCAAATAATAATAATATTTTAAGCGCCTTAACCATGTTCTTTTCTTTCAGTGCATCTTGCTGCCTATCATCTTTATAATGAAAATCAAGGAGAGGAATTATTTCATCTGGACGAGTCAGTTTTTTAGCCTTTTCGTAAAGTTCATCAAACCAACTCTCTTCTAAATTCTTACTATAAACATAATTCGTTTTTAAATTAAATTTTTGGCGATCCATCCATTTAGTGCTCATCCATTGACATCGTTGCATCCATTCTTGAGCTTGGGTATCTTCGCTTAAACGACCTTCTCTAAAACTTATCAAACGTTGAAAAGGTGTCAGAGTACTCTTCTCTATACTAAACTTCTTTTCTTGTCGGCCAGCCATCGTAACTGGCTGTGTTTGCTGATAAGAATTAAACCATTTCTGCTGCTGAGTATAACGATTTAGGTTTATGTAGTCTGTACTTGACTTCACTGGACTAAAACACTGTTCTAATACTTTTTTTGAAATGATACACGGCGAATTATAAATTCGATCGACTGCTAATAAATCCAAAACATGAAGGTAATTTGAAGCCGTTTGCTCAATACTGCTATGCCCCATCCAAGAGGCGAGCACCTGCCATTTATGTTGAATAATCTCTTCTTGAGCACGTGCTTTCATACCAAACAATAAATCCCTCATCTTTTTTGCTTTTACCCAAGGACAATCTGTGTAGGTCTTGATCATTTCTTTTGAACCGAGCAAAGTTATTGCTAGATAGTTAGCAGCACTGTGGCGTAATGTATGAAAACTAAAGCCATGATGCATACCTAATATTTGACTAAACAAATCTACTGTAATTTTGCTGATACATTGATCAGTTAATACACGATGATTCACACTAAAAAGTAGATCATCCTGCTGATTAACCAAATATTGCTCATAACGATGTTGTATGTAACGTTGTACTACTAAAAACTCATGTTCTGACAATGCAATTTTCAATGGTATTTGACGATTCGCACTTCGCGTTTTCAGACGGCGATATGAATTGTCTTGGATATGAAGCGTGATATTATTAAAAACTGTATTTTCTTTTTCTTTATAAAGTAGCTCTGGGCAAATAATATCTTGTATTTTAAGACAACGAACTTCATTTAATCGAAGTCCAGTTCTATAACTTAGTAAATACATCAGCTTTAAACAACTCAGATGATCGACCCACTCTGATGCCGTTGGCTCTTGACTTAAATTTTCTAGTTTTTCCAATAATTTGCCAAATAGCAAAGGACTCACTAGCCGTGCATTGCAAATTTGTAAATGCTTAAAACTTGAATTCTGTAACACCAATACCCCTGGAGCATCATAATTCTCTATACAGAATTGATGAAAATCTTTTAGGCGACCAAAACGGTATTCTGCGCTTTGGTGCATCTTACGAGAGGTTTTTCCTTTCACCGAATCTCGTTGAACTGCTTTTTCATCACGTTCACTGCTGTATTTCAATAGCTGCCGATATAAATCCTCATAGTCATCTATGGATTGTTGCTTTAAATCTAATTTATTGAGCCAAATCTCAAATATAAATTCTTTGCCAAACGATCCTAAGTAGCTTTCAATAGTTGATAATTGAAGCCCTCGTTTTTTTAAATGCATTAACCAGTGAATTAAGCGTAGTTGAGCATCAATTAAAGACTTTTCCTCCGTATTAGCATCAACTATCTTCTCCTCTAACACCCTTCTAGTTTCTTGCCAAAAACGTAGCGTGCGTTCTTCTTTATTCCTCTTTTTATCTAAACGCTCAACTTTTTGACCTTTACGTTTCTTTTGACCAAACAACATCAACTCATACGGAATCGTTTGTAATTTGCTTTGAACAGTCGGAACTTCAGGAAGTAACTGCTCTTGTTCAAAATGAATAGGGCGATTATCTGGTTCTGTGACTTGATTGTAATCATTATTCCACAGCAATCTAAATTCGGATGGCCTTAAAGCAACAGTATTAATCTCTTGCTGAAGCACATTACTCAAAAATATATCTATGCTGAGGTTTGGATTAAATTCGAGTACCATTTGCACATCATTAAATGCACGAAATCCACGGCGTTTAATTTGATATTGCAGATCCCCAAGACTTTTTTTCCTGCCTATCTTACTCAAGCTTTCTAAAATACAATCTTCAACTGAATGTTGCAGACAAAATTCTTTCTGAGTAGCTTTCAACTTTTTTAAATATTGCAAAATGAACTGCGCATATGGGTTAAAAAAAACATGTTTCCATTGGTACAACTTTCCCTGTTCTACATCGTTGCCATATTGAGAGTTTTCAACACGATAATGTAGTAACAATGGATTAGTGATTTTTTTGTAGTCCGAATGGTATAACCGAAAACAATTCAGATCTGTACCAAGCTCAATGGCCTCCTGCAATTGCTTCTGAATAGCAATCAAATGCTGTTCATCTGCACAGCCTGAAATATATATAAAACTTAAGCATAAATTTCCCCATAAGTACTTTGGTTCATTCCAATATTCAAATGAATCTTGCCAATACTGCCTTAATTCCTTAAGTACATGGATATGTAGATGCCCCTGTTCTAACCGTGACTCTGTACTCTCAATTTTTCTAGGCAGTACGATCCGTTTAGTATGTGGATTT
This sequence comes from Acinetobacter sp. YH01018, assembly GCF_013420295.1. Classification (NCBI taxonomy): domain Bacteria; kingdom Pseudomonadati; phylum Pseudomonadota; class Gammaproteobacteria; order Moraxellales; family Moraxellaceae; genus Acinetobacter; species Acinetobacter sp. YH01018. Next base: position 2,886 of record NZ_VOYL01000056.1, on the reverse strand, counting down.
AGCTTAATTCTGTATGATTTTTTATCTACATTCTGGTTGAATTGCTTCCTTCTTTTATTAAATTCATCTTCAGTAAATTGCATCAGTTTTGATTGTTCGTCTCGGCTCAACTTTTGACTCAAACAATCAACACTATCTTTAATGTCATGCCATTTTTCAGCGATCTGCTGATCAAGTTTTTGCTGCATTTCTTTCGTCAATACTTCAGGTGGAGAAGGCTGTCTATCTAGCGACTTTTTCACCATTTTATGAATATCAACAAATAGATCATCTAGTTGTGGTTTTATTAGTTCTTTGATTTTTTGCATACAACTATTTTCGCTCTAAGTGTTTAATCGATAAAGATTTGACATTATCTTGCAATTGCTGGCGGGCTTGCTGTACATAGACATTCGGGATAAGTGAAGAATGCGGATGAAAAGCCTCTCGGTCACGTTGGTCATGACCATACAGGGCCTGAATTAAGTGAAAAGCTAATGCTGGTTTACCCTCTTGCTGCTCATGCATCAAAAAGTTCATGTCAAAATGACGTAACCAATTCGAATACATATTCTTTGGAAAGACTCCTTGCATATATGAATTCACCCATTTTCTCGATAAAGGGATTAACTTAATTTTCCTGCTCTGCCATTCTTTGACAGTTATCGGCAAGATATCTTTACTAAAAATGACCTTACCAAAAAGATCATTTACAGTTATCTTCTTCTTTGCAAAGACTTGTCTAAAAAATGAACCGTACGCTTCAATAATTTGTTCTAAAAAGGCAGTGTAATTTTGCAGTGTTTTTATGAAAAAATCAGATAAAGGGATAAAACGACCATCTTTTCTTGCTTTACTATTTTTTTTATCATTCACATATAAAAGCTTGAGCTCAACACAATAATCATCCAAATTCCCCAACAGGTTTTTTTTAGGCCGACTTGCCAAACTCAACAAACTGATATGCCACATCCAACACGCATATGCATTAAGTTGATTAATAATGTGCTTATCTTCTTGGATGTTTTCGTGACAATGTCTATGTAAAATATGGAATTGCTCTTTCACAAAATTGGGTTCAAGTGCCAGTTGGCTCCCTATCCTTCCTATAGATAATGCAGATTGTACTTTGAATTGTTGTTGCAATATTTTTAGTTCAGCCGTGTCTTCAGTAAAATGTGTGGAATGTGGTGTAAGTGCTTTTTCTAAAAAGGCTAGATATGTGCTACTGAGTTGAGTTTTCGGTAGCCCGCCATAATAGATACCAGGCATGTGATGCTGACTATCCCGCCCAGCAATTACATGAGCAAGATATTCATTATATGTTTCATAATATATATGAAAATATAATTGAGCCTGCAGTTTTTCTACAGTGATCGAACCTACAAACCGATTATCAAGCCAATTCTTAAGTTTCGTATTAATGTGTGTTGATGAAATTAGTGGATTCGATGCTTGTTCTATATAGTCAAACCAAGCAGAAGGTAAATGTAGTTGATGTGTCATCACTTCATTCCACCGCACATGATTTAAGCTCTTAATCTTCTGCTCTGTAATTTTAAGATTTAATTTGAGTAAATATTCGCGACGTCTACTTGAACCATTCTGGATCAAAATTCCATCTTGAATAAGCTCGTTAAAATCCATCAGTGCGACGGGTGATAATCCCGTCAAAAGTGACAATAAACATGCTGCAGCGATTGCAGCATCCCTCCAGTGCCCGGATAACTCGGTTCTCAACACATAAACAATTTGCTTCAGTATATCTGGCGCCAAATAATGTGGATTTGTAACAAAAGGAGCATGACGGCGCTGGCGATGCCGCATTAGATGCGTCGCATTATCGCTGAGTATATAATTTAAATTTTTAGACTTTTCATCTTCTGAATAAAACTCCATTTCAGGATCTAATAGATCAACTTCACCCTCTTCATCTTTGTGAAGAGCGGCATCATAAATACTGATCTTTGCGTTATGTCCAATATCTACTTGCTTACCCGTTTTAATTTCACGAAATTTTTTGAGTTCATTTTTCGTCGGCCATTGCAAAACTTTACTTTTTTTTGACTTACGCTGACGATGAACAACACGACGATCATCAAGTCTTTTAAAAATTATTAATAGAGCCGATAAATACTCTATGGCTTGTACTTGTTTGAAATCTTTAATATTAAAAAGTTGATTACGATCCTCCTTTTTCAAGTTACGTTCGTACATGACATAGCGATTTAGTAGCTCACTGCATTCTTGAAATAATTCAGCATGATTAGAATCCAGAACATATCGTGATACATAGCGAAAGAGATCACAAACATGTTTTTGCTTATTCTCAGCTTTATCAATTTTTGCAAATTCTTGATACTGCCGATATGTTAAAAAACTCGCTTGTAGAATCAAATAACGTTCAGACGACAGCTCTTGAGTATTACTAGTAGTCGGGCATGCAAAATAACTTAAAGAAGCTAGATAATAATATTTACCTAATTGTCTAGAACTAGATATATAGCCATATATCTGTTGTGCTTCCTTATATAGAGCATGGGCTTTTTCACGTAAATCATCTGATAGATCGACAAATTGTGTATTCACAACATGATTGCGTAATAAACAATAATCTTTTTGGAATTTTTCTGCTAAATCTAAGAATTGCTCTTCTGTTTCAATCTTTGGCATATTCGCTTTCGCTTAATTTTTTATCAAATTGCATTGGTTAAATTCATTACGATCTGAACAATTTGGTAAAAGTTGATCTTTTATTGAACTCTTTGTCAGCTTAAAAAATCTAGCAAAAAATTTAGCATCCAGCTCTTTCTGAGCTTTTCTCTCAAAGCACAAGTGTTGCTGTGATTTTTCGATAAAATCATCAAGATTATGTATCAACTGTAAGATTGCAACATAATTAGAATG
>NZ_VOYL01000055.1:0-15155 GCF_013420295.1 Acinetobacter sp. YH01018 | reverse complement strand
GCTTGGTTAGAAAAATGCAGAAGGCTCTGGAAAAACTGTGAAAAGCACCTAAATACGAGCCTTCAGTTCATTAATTTAGCCTTTTTAAGGCTACTTTTGCATAGAAAATATTCTGGATAGGTTCTAAGGAAAATAAGGTGAATATCATTCAAGCCTGCTTATTCATCTGGAAATAATATTACTGAATAAGTTTTGATGGACTGGTTTGTGTAACCGAACCATTATAATATGCCTTTATGTCTGTATTTGATAAGGAATAAAGCCAATGCAAAAAAAATGGCTCATTATTGCTGTAATTGTGTGTGTACTTATCGGGGGGGCTGTATGGGTCAATATGCAAAGTTTGAAAAAATTACCTTCGGGTTTTGAGGGGAGTAATGGGCGATTGGAACTACAGCGACTTGATGTCGCCTCTTTGTATCCAGGCCGGGTGATTGATATTAAGGTACAAGAAGGTGATCTGGTTAAAAAAGATGAAGTATTAGTGGTTTTGTCAGCTGAGCAAAGTCACAGTTTGGTTGAAGGTGCACAAGCCAGTAAACAGCGTGCAGAAGAAGCAGTACATCAGGCCGAAGCTGAGATTGCAGCAAGACAACAGCAGTTAAAGGTTGCACAACTCGAGCTGGATAATGCGCTACAGCTGAAAAAGGAGGATTTGATTTCTGTGGTAGAAGTGCAACGCCGTCAAGCAGCACGGGATGGCGAGGCAGCTGCGGTTAAAGCAACCCAGGCAGCACGGGAGTCAGCAATTGCTGCGGTTAATCAGGCTCAGGCACAAATGAATATCGCATCTTCGGCCAATAAGGATATGTTCATCCGCGCACCACAGACTGGTCGGGTAGAGTATCGTATTGCGGAACTGGGCAATGTTGTTGGGCCTGGCAGTAAAGTCATCACTTTACTTGATCCTAGTGATGTGACTTTATCAATTTTTCTTCCTACAGATACCGTTGGAAAATTAAAGCTGGGTGATGATGCCATAGTTGTGCTTGACGGGATTGATGCAGTTTGGCCTGCAAAAATTACATTTATTGCCAGCAATACACAATTTACCCCTAAATATGTGGAAACAGCCAATGAACGCGAAAAACTTATGTATAAGGTAAAATTGCGTATTCCCCAACAAATTAGCTTGCAGTATCAAGGGGTGTTAAAAGGTGGCTTAACTGGTAATGGTTATGTCCGTACCAATCCACAAGAGGCATGGCCAGTACAATGGCAGGCCAAATTACCGCAATTACAGCAAAACGCCAGAACACAATAAAATTGAATAGGCAGTTCGCCATGACGGATGTAAAACAGCAAGAAAACACTGTAACTGCTGTATCGTTACAGGGCGTTTCTCATACTTATGGGCAGGTTCGAGCATTAAATAATATTCATCTGTCGATTCCCAAATCTGTTACAGTCGGGTTGATTGGACCTGATGGTGTTGGAAAATCAACATTATTATCCCTTATTGCCGGGGTGAAGGTGATCCAAAGCGGGCAGGTTTTGATTTTTGATCAGGATATTTCACAAAAAAAAATCCAGAAACATTTGTCACAGCGTATCGCTTTTATGCCCCAAGGTTTGGGGCACAATTTATATCCCACATTGTCTGTCTATGAAAATGTAGATTTTCATGCGAGCCTTTTTGGTTTGGATACCCGTGCCCGAAAACAGCGAATCCAGCGATTATTACAGGCAACAGGATTAGATCCTTTTGTGAATCGTCCGGCTGGTAAATTATCTGGCGGCATGAAACAAAAGCTGAGTTTATGCTGTGCTTTAGTCCATAATCCGCAATTATTAATTCTAGATGAGCCGACGACAGGTGTTGATCCTTTATCAAGACGGCAATTCTGGAATCTGGTTGATGATTTACGCGCTGAAAATACGGAAATGACGGTGATTGTTTCAACCGCTTACATTGACGAAGCGCAACGCTTTGAATATTTATTGGCGATGGATGATGGACAGTTAATTGCCAATGCAACAACGCAGGAAGTGTTACAGCAGACCCAGAGTCAAACACTCGAAGAAGCTTATGTGAAGCTGCTGCCAGAAAATAAACGTGGAACGGGCGTGTTACACGTGACGCCATTTGTTGCAGATCCAGATTCTCCTCCGGCAATTGAAGCACATGATTTGACCAAGCAATTTGGTGATTTTATTGCAGTAGATCATGTTAACGTTACGATTGCACGCGGTGAAATTTTTGGTTTTTTAGGCTCAAATGGATGTGGCAAATCCACCACCATGAAAATGCTAACAGGCTTGCTGGATATCAGTTCAGGCACGGCAAAACTGCTAGGAAAAGAAATTAATGCAGGAGACATGGCAACCCGAATGAAAGTGGGTTATATGTCACAGGCATTTTCATTATATGAAGAATTAACGGTACGTCAGAATCTGGAACTACATGCAAAATTGTACAGGCTCACAGGGAATGATGCTAAAAATGCAGTGCAAAGTGCATTGCAGCAGTTTGATCTGCAAAAAGAAGCAGATACTCAGCCCGCCGCTTTGCCTTTAGGTATTCGGCAACGCTTACAGTTAGCCGCAGCATGTTTACATCATCCGGAAGTATTGATTCTGGATGAGCCTACTTCTGGCGTCGATCCAGCTGCACGAGATATGTTCTGGCAGCATCTCATAAAATTATCGCGACAGGATCGTATTACGATATTTGTTTCGACGCATTTTATGAATGAAGCTGAACGTTGTGACCGTATTTCATTTATGCACCGTGGACGGGTTCTGGCAGTAGGGACACCGCAGGCATTGTGTCAGGCGCAACACACAGATGAACTCGAGCAGGCATTTATTATTTATCTGGAGCAAGCATCAGGTGAAGCTGAACACCCTGTTCAGCATCACACCGATCAAGAGCAAGAGAGTTTAAGAAGTGAAGCCCGCCAGAACCAGACACTTTTTTATAGATTAATGGCCTGGTTTGCCATGGTCTGGACATTTGCTGTCAGGGAAGGCAAAGAGTTATGGCGTGATCCGATTCGAATGTTTTTTGCGATTCTTGGCCCGATCATTCTCATGATGACAGCATCCTATAGCGTTTCTTTTGATGTTAAAAATGTCAAACTCGCAATTCTGGATCGTGATCAAAGTGTGGAAAGTCGGGCCTTAACGGAATATTTTACGGCTTCGCGATATTTTACGCTGGAAAAATATATTGGTTCCGAGGCTGAAATTGATCCTGTGTTAAGAACATCTACAGCCAGGTTGGTGATTGATATTCCACCTGATTTTGGTCGAGATCTGATGCGTGGAAATAAACCGGAAGTCGGCTTCTATGTAGATGGTTCCATGCCATTTACTGCGGAAAATATTAAGGGTTTTATTCTTGGCATGATGAGTAATTACGGGACAGATAAAATAACGGCCATGGGGCTGCCGATAGAGGTCAAATCTGCGGTCTCGATACAGCCAAGATTTGTCTATAATCAGGATTTCAAAAGTATTTATGCTTTTACACCTGGAATGATCATGATGGCGATGATGTTGATTCCCGCCATGATGACCGCCCTCGGTGTGGTGCGAGAGCGGGAAATCGGCTCAATTACCAACTTGTATACGTCTCCGGCATCAGTCCGACAGTTTTTAATTGGTAAACAGTTACCTTATATCGCTTTGGCGATGTGCAGTTATTTCAGTCTGGTCTGGCTTGCCGTTGTGGTGCTGGATGTCCCTGTTTCAGGAAGTTTCTGGGCCATGACATTAGGGGCACTCTTACTGGTTTGTGCCGCGACAGCTTTTGGTTTATTGATTTCGAGTCTGGTCAAAACGCAGGTTGCGGCGATTTTTGCATCGGCGATTTTTACCTTAATTCCCGCATTGAATTTTTCAGGGTTACTTTATCCATTATCTACATTAACGGGCGTAAATTATTGGATCGGTTGGGGATTTCCAACTGCATGGTATCAATTGATCAGTCTGGGGAGTTTTACCAAGGGTTTGGGTTTTCAGGATTTTGTCCAATATTATGTAATGTTGACGCTATTTTGCATCCTATATGTATTGCTGGCAGGTTTGTTCTTAAAGAAACAGGAGCAATAGCATGTGGCAATGGATGAAAAATGTCTGGTTTTTAAGCCGGAAAGAACTGCGCAGTTTGCTAGGTGATTATACGTTAATGGTCTTGATTGTGGTGGTCCTTTCGGTGGCTGTTTATACGGTTTCTACAGGAATTACCACGGAAGTCCGTCATTCATCAATTGCCATTCTCGATGCCGACCATTCGCAGTTATCGTATCAAATACGGGATGCCTTACAGCAGCCGTATTTTAAAACGCCAGTACTGGAACAACGGGAAAATATCGACCAGCAGATGAATCAGGGCGGATATGTTTTTGTGATTGACATTCCTGCCAATTTTGAAAAAGATGTGGTCGCAGGTCGTGCCCCTGAAATTCAGGTTTTGGCGGATGCAACCTCAGTTACACAGGCCGGTATTGGTCTAGTCTATCTTCAACAAATCATTTCACAGCAAGTCAGTCAATTTTTAAAACAGCCTTCTTCAGAAAGTTTACTCCCGGTGAAGCCTGTCCTGCATGTCATGTATAACCCGAATGGCGAATCACATTGGTATCTCAGTGTTGTGCAGATTATTGCCAATATTACCCTGCTGGCCATGGTGCTGGTTGGTGCGGCAATTATCCGCGAGCGTGAACATGGAACCATTGAGCATTTATTGGTGATGCCAGTTTCTGCCAGTGAAATTGCTATGGCCAAAATTCTGACCAATGGATTGGTGATTACCGTAGCTGCTTTACTGTCCTTATGGCTTGTCGTAAATCACTGGTTGCAGGTACCCATTAATGGTTCTGTGACTTTATTTACCTTGGGAACAGTGATTTATTTGTTTTCGGTATCGGCACTGGGAATCTGGTTGGCAACGCTTGCTCCCACAATGCCACAATTTGGCTTGCTATGTTTGCCGGTATATGTGGTCACACGGTTATTGTCCGGTTCGGAGTCGCCACTGGAAAGTATGCCTGAAGTCATGCAATGGTTGACGCAGATTTCACCCGTCACACAATATGTTCAGTTCGGACAGTTTGTTTTATTCCGGAATGCCGGTATTGATAGTGTGTGGGATAAATTACTGATTATGACGCTGATGGGGATTGTATTTCTGGCATTGGCACTTGGGCGTTTTCGTCATATGTTGGCACGGCAAGGTTAAACCAGGGGGATAAAAATGAATAAATGGCTGTATGTGAGTTTGTTAACGGGGTTAATTTTAAGTGGCTGTGCCAAAGATCAAGTCCAAGTAGAGTCCCAGGTTATGCTGCCTTTACAATTTGATCAGACCGATATGGCAAAAGGATCGGCAGAAATTGCACAATGGTGGCAAAACTGGAATGATCCTGTGCTAAACCGATTGATTGAACAGGGACTGACAACCAATCACGAGTTAAAGGTAGCACTGGAAAATTTACAGGCTGCACGTTCTACCACACAATTAGCAGAAGCCGACCTCAAGCCCGCCTTAGGGGCCAATGCAGGGGTTAGTGCTCATCAATTCCAGCTAGACAATCCGTTAAATTCAGATGTGAAAAATGTTTTATCTCAACTCGGGTCATCACTGGGCGATGATAATTTCAATTTTAATGGACATGCGCAGCACATGGGCTTTATTGCGAGCTGGGAACTCGATATTTTTGGACAGAAAAAAAGTGATGTAGATGCTGCCCGATATGCCAGTCTGGCGACCATGCAGCAATGGTATGGCGCTCAAATGCTGGTTGCTAGTGATATTGCCCAGAATTACTTTACCGTTCGCAGTTTACAGCAACGCATCAAAATTGGTGATCATACGGTTGCGACGTTACAGCAGTTAAAACGGTATGCTCAGGGGAGATTTAGAGCTGGCCAGATTACCGATTATGATGTTAAAGATGTAGATGCCAAACTTACAGCAGTACAAGCACAATTAGCCACTCTACAGGCACAGGCCGATGCGTATCAGCGTAATATCGCGGTATTGACCGGCCAAGTGCCACAAGGATTTAAACTCGCAGCAAGCCCACAAAATATCTTGCAGCATATTCCAGCCCCCCCGCAAGGACAGCGGCCGTTGCAAATCCTGAATCGTCGTCCAGATATACAGGCCAAACAGGCGGTGGTACAAGCATATAGTGCCAAACGGGCCAGTGCACAGGCAGATTTATTACCGCGTTTTAATATGCAGTTTTTTTGGCAAACCGGGCAATTGAGTCTGGATAGCGATTTACCAGATTTAAAAGGTTATGGTGGTTTGGTGAGTGCAGGGATGACTTTGCCAATTTTTACAGCCGGACGTATTCATCATAATATTGAAATAAGTGATCATCGTTTGCAGGCTGCTCTGGCCGATTATGATCATGCTGTATTAAAAGCACTTGCTGAAGTAGACAGTAGTTATCAGCTTCAATTTGCGTTAAGTCGTCAAAATCTTTTATTGGCACAGGCACTGCATAAAGCCAATCAACAAGCCAAAGATGCCAGTACATTGTATCGTTATGGCCAAATGACGCTGGATCGTGCACTTAGTGCACGTTTAACCGCAAATGAGCTTGCAGATAAACAGGTTCAGGGAAAGCTGGCGCAGGCACAAAATCTACTGGATCTGTATAAAACACTTGGCGGGGGGTGGCAATCCACCCAGTCTGACTGAATAAAGTGCTTTAATTGCTCTATTCATCTTCTACCCAGGTAGAAATTTAAATTTTGATGGTTTGGAAAAATTCAGCTTTTGAATATTTGTGTAATAAAGCCCTTGTTTTTACAAGGGCTTTATTTATCCAATGGTTTGAGCAGTCAGGTTGTAGCACTGCTACGTCATGAGATTGTTTATATCTAAAAGCATCATGTGAAAATTATTCTGATTGTGTTTTTGAGTAATAAAGTTAAATACTAAGTAATAAACAATAATACTTGGTAATAAAGTTTCATCCCAATTTTCAAAAAAAGAAAATATATTCATTATTTTCAGTATATTGAAATATTGGTATGAAACTTTTTTATTTTAATAGAATTATACTTAGATTAGTTTTTGCGTATAGTATGATACTTTAATAAATATCATTTAAATTTAATATCAATAAAATAAAACACTTACACACAACATAGTATGACACTTTATTGCTTTCATATAGATTAAGCCATGCCAGAATTAGATCGCCCCATACCCAAGTCGTCACTTGAATTTGAGTAACTATAGGAAATTCTATCTTTAAAGTCTTTATCCAACAAAAACAATTAAGAATAATGTTGATTTAAGCTGCTTACCATTTGCTTACTAGGATTCAAAAACAAAAAAACCACTTACGATTAGTACACGTAAGTGGTTGTTTTATATGGTGGGCCCAGACAGACTTGAACTGTCGACCAACGGATTATGAGTTGATTCTCTCACAGTAGAGTACATGCAGTATTGTTGCTGTGGTTTCAGACCCGTCATGCTACGAGCGATCACTAGTCAAACAGGGTATATAAAAGAATAATCAGGCCCATCAAAATGTACGGACATAAGTACAATGCCAAGGCAGCAGGCCAAGTCCAATCCCATCCATAATGTACCCCAAGCACACCCACAGTCGTGCCGACAACAGGAATCCCCGCTGTAATAATCGCCACGATTATTCCGAATACACCATGCCAATCAAGTACCTCATTGAAATAGGTATAAACTCCAAAAAACTGAATAATGGTGATTATCCAATAAGCTAAAAACTTAATTACTTTCATTACTCCACCACCCCATCAGAACTCATCCCATTTAAACGATCCATTCCATCAATGTTTTGTCATTTGATGTTATGAACCCTCTCAATGTGTCAAAGGAGATGTTTAAATCTCATCTCCTTCTCAGTTCTGCATTCATATCAGCTTAGCTCAAATAGAAAAACCAGAAAGCTATCAACACGCCCAGTGAAAATAGTGCAGCAAACAGGGTGAACCATGAATGTGATTCGGCTCCCCAGAACATCCGTTTTGCCAGCCATTTTTTAAGCAGAACACTATTCAGTGTCAGCGCTGTCAAATGCAGCAACACACTGGCTAAAAACAGATTGGCAAAGAGTTCATGAATTTCTTTTAAAGTGTGGCTATAGGTATAGTCGGTCAAAAAGCCGGCTAGCACCGTTAAAGGTAGCAGGAGAAAAATACCCAGTATGCTGAGCTGAAACAGGCTGGAACTGGCTGCTTTTAAAAATGTTGGCGAAATCCATTGCTGCGGCTGTGCCCAATAACGCTGCACAAAGGGCTTGATCACCTGCAATCGTCTGCTTGGCCCTGAAGGCTGAGTATGAGCCAGTCGGGGAGCGCCAAACTGCCATAAAATTCTTAATATCAGACTGATTCCGAGGGTATAGCCAAAGGCCATATGGATTTGATGCCATTCTTCTGCATCCCCGGTCAGATAAGCCCCGGTAAAACTCAACATGATGACAATATGCAGAAACCGGATCAGTAAATCCGTTGAAGAAGTGGTTGTACGCTGAAGCATAAGAAACCTGTGCTGACTTTATTTTAAATACAGCATAGCAAATCAAGCTGAGTTGAATCTTAAGATACAGCCAAAAAAAGTGCGCTGGTTGAAGCACACTTTTTAGTATGAGGAAATGTTATCAAGATCAATAGTATGAGGCCTCAATCATCAGTTTTTCTTGTGATTTATCGACCTGTTATTCCATCAGCTTGATTCTAAACTCGGCAGGACTGCCAGTGACCCGTATCCAATCAGCTGGAAAACTCTTTAAAGGCATCCAGTGCATTTGCAGCATACATCAATGAAGGCCCACCGCCCATATATACTGCAACACCTAACAGTTCTTCCAGTTCTTGCAGGGTCATCCCCATTTTGACCAAGGTTCTGACATGAAAACCGATACAACCATCACAACGCGATGCGACACCAATTCCCAAAGCAATCATTTCCTTGGTTTTGGGATCAATCACGCCGTCACGCATAGCCGTCTGGGACAACTGATTAAAACTTTTCATTAAATCAGGTGAATCCTGAGTTAAAGTTTTTAAACTGCCTGAAATGTTCTGGGTTAATTCTTTGTATTTCATTACTGCCTCTCACATTAAACAATCAACAATACGGTTTTTCATCTATTTAACGGCTTATTTTTCTACCGGATAGCCCTGCTCCAGCCAGGCCTGATAACCGCCATGCACAGACTTGACCTGGGTAAAACCCATATTCTGTAAGGTATCGGTTGCCAATGCGGAACGTCCACCCGTGCCACAGATCAGATAAATCGTCTGATCTTTAAGATGTTCCAGTGCCTGCAAGGTATCGCAATGATGGCTCGCCACAGGATGCTGGTGAATTCTCATTTCTAAAACACCACGAGGATAATTCACCGCACGGTCTATCGCTGCCGCCTGAAATTCATCCGGTTCCCGAACATCAATCAGAATGGTTTTATGGTTTTTCATCGCTTCAAACAGTTCAGCTACACTCACTTCCTGAATTCGGCTTTTTGCATTCTGGATCAATTGCTCTGCAGTTTTCATCATTTTCATTCTTCCTCAGCCATTAAAATCATATTCATATTTTATAAACTATGATCAGGTAGATTAAAAGCGGTTTAGTTTAAATTCCCAACCAGCTGTTTTAGCCCATGAGTGCTGAATAGATTAAATACATCGCCACCCCAATCACGGTCGTGGCAAAAATTTTCTGCACCTGATGACTGTCTATCCGGTGCATCGCACGACGTCCTATTAACATGCCCACAATACAGGCCAGAACGAAAGTCAGCGTGACCGAAACAGGGTATTGAAAGCCATCCAGTACGTGTACAGAAATACTGACACCGCCAATCAGGAAAATAATCATCAGCGAAGTTGCAACGATGCTGCGCATATCCAGGTCAGTCACTTTACGCAGTGCCGGGACAATCACGAACCCCCCACCCACTCCAAGCAAACCGGTCAGCAGACCTGCAACGACCCCAATAGCGCCGAGAGACAATGCTGTTTTCATATTCCAGATCAGGCGACCAGTCGTTTGATTAACCTTGCACAGTGCATTTCCATGATCATGGACCTTATTAAAGAATATCCGGTAAGCGATGATCAGCATCACCAAACTGAAAGCCAGCGTGAGCCATACAGGAGAGATAATTCCAGCCAAATGCACGCCATAACGCGCTGAAGGAATACTGATCAGTGCAATCCAGAGCGCGGCACGATAACGTACGATGCGCTTGGACAAACCTTCAAATGTTCCAACCAGTGCTGATAGAGTCACTGCCAGCAAGCCTACAGGTGCAGCCTGTGCTACCGTCCAACCCTGACTTGCCATCAGTGCCGGTACAGCCAGAATACCACCACCCGCACCGGTTAAACCCAGCAAGCCACCGATGGCCAGCCCTTCCAGTATCAACCACATCACACCTATACCTCTCTTGACTCCAGTGGTTCAACCAAAGAACCTACTGGTTTAATCCTGAAACTTGCCTATTTGAAGTAATTCAGCGGAAGCTTTAAATAAGAAACCCCATTATCTTCCGGTTCAGGGAACTGTCCTGCTTTCATGTTGATCTGAATTGAAGGCAGAATCAGTTTAGGCATACTCAAACCTGCATCACGCTTGTTACGCATTTCGACAAATTCAGCTTTGCTCGTGCCATGATGAATATGAATATTGCGGTTTTTTTGCGTCTGGATATCCGTCTCACACACATAGCGATCACGCGTTTCTGGCAAATAGTCATGGCATAGAAATACCCGAGTACTTTCCGGCAATTCGAACAGGCGCTGTACCGAATCAAAAAGTATGGCTGCACTGCCGCGAGGAAAGTCACAACGTGCCGTGCCATAATCCGGCATAAACAAGGTATCTCCGACAAAGACCGCATCACCGATAACATAACTCAAGCAGGCCGGTGTATGTCCAGGGGTGGGAATGTTATAGGCTTCGATGGAACCAATCTGGAATTTCTCATCATCCTCAAACAGGTAATCAAACAGCTGCTGGGCATTCCATTGCTTGATATCCAGATGATAGATCGCAGCAAAGGTCTCCTGGACCATCGAAATTTTCTGGCTCATGGCAATCTTGCCCCCGAGCGTAGCTTTGAGATACTGTGCTGCAGTCAAGTGATCGGCATGGACATGGGTTTCCAGAATCCACTCAACTGTTAAACCCTGCGCTTTGACATAGGCAATGATCTGATCAGCATGTGTGGTCGAGGTGCTGGCAGATGCAGCATCATAATCCAGCACACTGTCAATAATTGCACAGGCTTTAGTTGCAGGATCACTCACTACATAACTGAAAGTATTGGTATCTTCATGGAAAAAGTCTTTTACAACTGGGAAATTTGACATGATTAAGCTCCTGCCCACTTACGGTGAATCAACACGCCTGCAAGCATCGCAACAATAAAATACAGAACCTGATAATGCCCAAGACCAATCAAGGTAAAACTTGGTGCAGGACAGATTCCGGCAATCCCCCAACCGATACCAAAGAGCAGGCTGCCCGAGATCAGTTTAGGGTCAATCTTGTTATTCTTTGGCAAATCGATCGGTTCATTAAAGATCGTTTTCGGTGCCTGGCTGCGTAGCGCTTTTTGAAAGGGAATAAATGCCACAGCAATTGCACCCATCATCACAAAAGCCAGACTGGCATCCCAGTCGCCAAACAAATCCAGGAAGTCGAGCACTTTTTCCGGATTCGACATCCCGGAGACCATCAGTCCCACAGAGAACAAACCGCCGAAAATGAAAGCCAGAAAATTTTTCATTTAGAAAGCTCCTGTGATATGGCGAATGATATAAACCGTAACAAAACCAGCGAACATAAAGCTCATGGTGGCCAGGATAGAACGCTTCGATAAACGGCTCATCCCGCAAATCCCATGACCACTGGTACATCCTGAACCCAGACGTGTACCAAAGCCAACCAGCAGACCCGCGATGATCATCATCAGCGGACTGGCATTCAACTCGATTTCAGGCTGGACAAATAATCCATAAATAAAGGGCGTGACAATCAAACCTGACATAAACCAGATGGCAGGGGTTTTAAACACGGTCTGTGGATTCAGTACCTGTCCAATCAATCCGCTGATCCCTGCGATACGGCCATGCACATAGAGATAACCAACTACCGCTACTCCCAGTAATAGTCCGCCGAGAAATGCGATGAGAAAATCATGCATAGTAAATCTGCTCATTTACAATATATATTTTTATATTATATAATAAATAAAAATATTCAAGCAGAAATGCTGATTTTTTTGTATCTCATCATGGCTTATCAGGACACCTACATGAACGCTGCACCGTTAAAAGCACAAATGGACTTTTCACAAGTCGATTTGGTCAGTGATTGTCTGAAAGTTTTATCCAACCCTGACCGTCTTAAAATTCTCTGTGTCTTGGTCGATGGCGAGCTGAATGTACAGCACATAGAACAACGCACGGATATCCACCAGCCTACCTTGTCACAACAGCTGACCGTATTGAGAAACAGCCAGATCGTATCGACACGACGGGAAGGCAAACAGATTTTTTATCAATTCAGCGATATACGGGTGCTAAAAATCATGCAGACCCTATATGAAGTGTACTGCAGCCACGATTGTGATTGATATAACTCCCCTACTTTCAGATCATTTCGGGCAACACAGGTTTTTCAGGAATGCTAAAAGCAAAAGTCTTTAGCTGATTTGCTCATAGATTCCCCTTGCTTTCTGTTTCACAGGGCGGCCTTTAACGCAGACTCCCGCCATTAAAATGTTAGGTGCAGCATAAAGCCTGCATCTGCAACATAACCCTATTCGACACCTTCCAACTGTGCTGGAGTCGGTCGGTTTTCTTTACATCAATTCGACAGTATTTATCCAGCTGAACCAAGCGAATTGCATCACAGGCATCTGAT
The DNA here is from genome assembly GCF_013420295.1 of Acinetobacter sp. YH01018. Classification (NCBI taxonomy): domain Bacteria; kingdom Pseudomonadati; phylum Pseudomonadota; class Gammaproteobacteria; order Moraxellales; family Moraxellaceae; genus Acinetobacter; species Acinetobacter sp. YH01018. The sequence continues at coordinate 2,266 of NZ_VOYL01000055.1, read as the reverse complement.
TTAGGCTTGAATCTTGGCATCAGTGGACGGAATTGAACCGCTGTACCATCAGCTCATTTAAAGAATTAGGCTTTTTTAGGTTTGTGCTTATTTTCTTTTAGTCGTGCATGTTGTTTGGCATTAAAAAATTTAGATCATGCTGCAAGATGACAAACCTGTTGTTGTAGCGACATGTGTTTGGGGTAGCTACAATCGATGAGGTATTTTTAGATTTTATTGAGTAAAAGGATGATCCATATGCATCAAGAATGGAACAAACGTTATCGGGAAACACAACATTTATATGGCTCAGAAGCAAATGTATTTATTCAGGACATCAGCCAACGTTATGCGATTTCTGGCCGTACCTTGGCTATTGCAGAGGGTGAAGGGCGTAATATCCTGTATTTAGCACGTACAGCACGAGAGAAGCATTTAGCATTTAGTGCCGAGGCGTGGGATTATTCGCAAGTTGCTCTTGAAAATGCCCAGGTATACGCACAAGAACAAGGGATTGAATTGCAAACCCGGCAGATCGATTTGACTACAGTGAAATGGCCAGAAGATCAATATGACAATATTCTGTGTGTATTTGGTCATGTCGATCCAGCTACCCGATTAAAAACCTTGCAGGGTGTACGTCAGGCACTAAAAAATCACGGTCATTTTATTGGTGAGGTATATTCCAAAGCACAATTTGCTTATAAAACCGGTGGTCCTGGCAATCCTGATTTTCTATATGATCCTCAAGAAATTTTAGAAGTATTTCAGGACGATCATATTGTTCACTTTTTTGTCGGAGATGTAGAACGTTATGAAGGACAATTGCATCAGGGCAAAAGCCACGTGATTCAATTTATGATTGAAGTGCTCAAAAAGTGAAGCTAACAATTAAATTATGAGCTGAGTCACTCTCTCATTTATTTATAAAAAATGAGAACCATCTGTTTTTGCAACAGATGGTTCGCTTGATTGATAAGCTTGCGGAGATATCTACCGGTTGAATAGCAGTAGATCGTTACTCTTCTAACAGGCTTCTTAACATCCAGGCTGTTTTTTCATGAACTTCAAGTCTTTGTGTGATCAGATCTGCTGTTGGCTGGTCATTAACTTCATCCACGATGGGAAATAGACTTCGAGCAGTGCGTGCAACAGTTTCATGTGCATTGACCAGCAGGCTGACCATTTCCTCGGCTTTAGGAACACCTTCTACTTCTTTAATGGCAGTTAATTTTACAAATTGTTTATAGGTTCCTGGCGCAGGAAATCCCAATGCCCGAATTCGTTCAGCAATAATATCCAGGGCATTCCATTGTTCGGTATATTGAGTCATAAACATGTTATGTAAGCTATTGAATTGTGGCCCAGTCACGTTCCAATGAAAGTTATGGGTCATCAAATATAAGGTATAACTATCCGCTAGCAGTTTAGATAACCCTTCCACGATTTTGGCACGATCACTATGAGAGATACCAATATCAATTTTCACTGCTTTAGATTCTTTTTTAGAACTCGCCATTTTTGAGACTCCTTGTATTTTAAAGGTATATTTATATTAATTTAGCTCGATCTACTCTCTAAGACCTGAGCAATAGAGACTACGTGTTTTAGCCCTGATAAAGAAATTTTTGAACCGTCGACCCATATTCAAATATTCTGCAGGATATCAGCAAAGCTGCAAACATTAGTATTCTGTTGAGTTATATAAATAACATACATCTTACCAAGATGTATTGAGAATTAACGAGAGTTAATTACGCTCGCACAAATATAAATTATGGCAGCAAAACTTGAGTATGTTTTATAGCTAAGTATGGCTATACGTTTGAATTATTTTCAATTTAAAAAAGTAATTTTCGATAAAATATCGCCATTGATACATACAATGATCAGATATACGCTGAACTTTATACAGTTAGCTTTGGGAAGCATTACTGCTTTTACGCCATGATGATCAAATTCCTTCAATAACTAATTTAGTATGTGTACCGCTATGTATACAATCTGTGACTTTACCGAGGCAGAGTTGTTCCATTTTCGCCCATTGAGCATCTGTAAGCATGTATCTATCCATGATGAAACTATAAACGAAATAGTCTTATTGGCCCAATTCTCAACACACCATAAAAATCAAGTTATGCTTTTTAATAAAATTTATGCGGTAGTGTTCAAAAATCTGTGTCATTTCAATAAACTGAATCAAACAGGAAATGACACATCATGGCAAACAACTTTGATTTCGAAGCAGCTTTAAAACAATTACAGTCAGGACAACCCCTCACTGGTG
>NZ_VOYL01000054.1:0-15605 GCF_013420295.1 Acinetobacter sp. YH01018 | reverse complement strand
GGATGAATATATTGCAGAAATCACTCAACGTTTGAATCATCGCCCAAGAAAAAGACTCGGCTTTAAAAGTCCGAGTCAGGTATTATGGCAACAACATGGTGTTGCACTTCAAATGCTAATCTAAGAATTTAAAAACCATATAAAAGAGATGAAAAGGTGTGCTATAGTTTTTGCATACGCACCTTGAGATCACTTATCCTGTTATTTTTCTAAGGATGTGCTGAACTAAGAATAAGTTTTATTTTATAATTTAAATGAATCACTTAGGTTGAAGTGAGTCTAGAGCAGAATATTTGACGGAAATAGACAGTTTTATCTCATCTACTGATCACAAACTGATATTGGCTTTATCGACTTGAAAATTGTCTGACAATGTCATATTTTTTGCAATTAAAATCAAGTAAAAAAGCACGTAACAATCAGGATTTATCCACAGGGTTTATCCAATTTTTTTGATTGCATCTTATAAAAACAAGATAGGAACAGTATGCAAGAACAAGAAAAGGACAGTTTGTCCGAGCAGATTGCCAGGCATATTAGTGAGCAAATCATTCGCGGTGAACTGGTAGAGGGGGAACGCATTCAAGAATTGCGCATTTCCTCTGAACTGGATGTCAGTCGTGGTTCGGTGCGTGAAGCCTTACTGCTGCTGGAGCGTACCCAATTAATCGAAATTTATCCCCGTCGTGGGGCGATTGTCTCGGAAATGTCTGCCCAGCAGGTACGTGCCCTGTTTGAAATGTGTGCATTGCTGTGTGGGCAAATCGTGCAACGTATGGCCGAAACCTGGCGTCCGCATGAAGCCGAAAGCATTCAGGCATTATTGCAACAATTGCAGGAAGAAACCCGTCACGGTCATACTGAAAAATTTTATGATCTAATCTTTCAGGGCTTGTCTCGCCAGCATGAAATGGTCGGCAATCCTTATTTAATGAAAGTCTATCAGGAACTGTTACCGTCACTGCGCCGTAGTTATTTTTTAACCTTAAATATCTCGCATCGCGAACTGCAGGAATCATTTGAATTGTTTAAGCTGGTGACTGATGCAGTTTTGATCCGAAAATCACAACAAGCTACTTTATTTATGGATGATTTTTGTCGACACTTGCGTAACCTTGTGTTGGAATCGCTAACACGGATGAAACAAATCGAACTTGCATGGGCAAGACGTTCACGACGTTGATCAGGACATTATGCGTTTAAGCAGCTTAAAACTTTCCGGCTTTAAATCTTTTGCCGATAGTACAACTTTACATTTCAAGGCCAATCGTACCGCTGTGGTTGGGCCTAACGGTTGTGGCAAATCCAATGTGATTGATGCCATACGCTGGGTGATGGGGGAATCCAGTGCACGCCAGCTGCGTGGCGGCAGCATGCAGGATGTGATTTTTACCGGTACCGCGAAACGTAAACCGGTTGGCGTAGCCAGTGTCGAACTGCGTTTTGACAATACCTATGGCAAGCTCGGTGGTGCTTATAATGCCTATAATGAGCTGGCGGTGCGTCGTCAGGTCAACCGTGATGGCAAGTCCGAATATTTTTTAAATGGCACCAAATGCCGTCGTCGTGACATCACCGACATTTTCTTGGGAACCGGTTTGGGTCCGCGCTCTTACGCGATTATTGAACAGGGCATGATTAACCGTCTGGTCGATGCTAAACCGGAAGAAATGCGGGTGTTTATTGAAGAAGCTGCCGGTGTTTCGCGTTATCAGGCACGCCGTCGTGAAACCCTATTGCATCTGGATCACACCACGCAAAATTTATCCCGCCTTGAAGATATTGCCGCGGAACTGAAATCCCAGCTGAAAACCCTGAAACGTCAATCCGAAACCGCCATTCAATATAAAGAACTGGAAACCCGGATTCGCACCATAAAAGTGGAAGTGCTGTCATTTCAATGTGAGCAAAGCAGCCGCTTACAGCAAGAATATACTGTGCAGATGAATGAGCTGGGCGAAACCTTCAAGCTGGTGCGTTCCGAACTCACCACACTGGAACATGACCTGACTGCAACCAGTGAATTATTTCAGCGCCTGATTCAGCAGTCCACGCCACTGCAAAATGAATGGCAACAGGCCGAGAAAAAACTGGCTGAACTGAAAATGACGCTGGAACAGAAGCAGTCCTTGTTCCAGCAAAATAGTTTGACTTTAACTCAGCTGGAACAGCAAAAACTACAGACCAAAGAACGGCTGCAACTGATTGAATTGCAAATTGAAACTTTGCAAGTCCAGCATGAACAGCAGACTGAACAATTACAGCAGCAAGAAAGCCAGGGACAGGACCAGAGTCAAAGTCTGAGCGATTTGAAAGCACAACAGCAACAGGTACAACAGCAATTTGAACTGGTCAAAGCTCAGGTTGAAAAACAGCAGCAGCAAAAAATGCAGATGCTGGCGCAAAGTGAGCAGTTGGCGAAAAATATTGCCCGGATCGAACAGCAAAAACAGACCTTGCAACAACAGGCCACACAGATTCAAAATCAGCACCAGCTGGAGGATATTGAGCAGCTGGAAAGTGAAAAAGTTCAACTGTCTCAGCAGATTGAACAGCTGGAACAAGCCATTCAAACGCAGAAACACACATTAGAGTCAGTGCAAGCACAATATGCGCAGCAGAAAAATGATGTTGCGACCTTAAAGTCTGCGATTCAGGTGTTGCAATCCGAACAGAAAAATCTTCATCAGTTGCTAATCAAGAACAGTCCTAAAGTCCAGAACGATGCCGTGCAGTTGATGCAGGTGTTGAAGCTAAACGATCAGGCCAAAGACCATGCCCATCTGATTGAAAAATTCCTGGCGAAATGGCTCTCTGCACAAGTATTAGATGCGAATACTGATTTCACGGAAAGTATTGCCCGTCAGCTGAAAGTTCAGGTGGCAAAAGGGCAGATTCAGCTGGCCAGTTTACCGTGTCTGGCCGAATGGATTGAATCGCCGCAGCATTCCATCTGGCAGCAGGTGGCCGTTGCAGACAATCTTCATCAGGCTTTGGCTTTACAGTCTCAATTGGGTATTGGTCAGTCTATCTTGACGCTGGATGGTTATCAGGTGGCTCAAGATTGGGTGATCGGTCTGTTTTACGATGAAGCCAGTCAGGCAGGACAAGGGGCACTGAGTCACCGTATCCGTTTGGAAGAAATTGAAACAGCATTGGCACAGCAGTGGCTACAGCTTGAAACGGCGGAACAGCTGTTGCCGGAACTGGTAAAACAGATTCAAATGTTGCAAAAAAATATTCAAGAGCAGCAAGACCAGTTAAAGCTACAGCAAAAAGCGTTGCAGCAGTTGGATGTCAATGTTGCCAAAGTACAAAGTACGGATCAGGCTTTTTCGCTTCAGAAACAGCAATTGGCCAGTCAGTTGCAACAGCTGGATGAGCAGCTGGAAGAGGATGCCATGCAGAAAGATGATCTGGAAATTGATCTGCATGCCTTAAACCTGAAACTGGAACAGGCTTTACCGAATTATAAAACCCTGCAATTCCAGGTTGAGGAACTGACCGAGCAGCTGGAAAATACCCAGCACACCTGGCAGCAAGCGCAACAGGAGCTCGAACTGTTACGTCGTCAGGCCACGCAAACCCGACAGCAAATTGAATTGCTGGAAAAAGATGCTTCATTCTCAAAAGCACAGTATCAGCAGATTATTGCGCAAATGGAGCAGGCGAAAAAGTTTGTTGATCCGGTGCAGCTGGAATTACCAGCACTGGAATCTCAATTCAGTGAGCAGGCACACATTACCGAGAAGTTGCAAAAGACCTGGAATGAATGGCAGGCTGAACTGAACAGTGTTCAAGAAAAACAGCAGCACCTGACCGAACAGCGTCATCAGCACCAGCAGCAAGACGAGAAATTGCGTGGCCAGTTAGAAGAGAAGCGACTGGCCTGGCAAGCAGCCAAGTCTGACTGGCAGCACTATTCTGAACAGTTAAAAGAGATGAATAGTGAAATGCTCACCGGGCTGAGTATTGATATTGCCAGCCATCAACAAACCCTGGAAAGAGCACAGCAGCAGTTTGAAAAACTGGGTGCGGTCAATCTGGCGGCTTCTGAAGAATATGAGGAAGTCTCCAGTCGCTTTGAAGAACTGAGTCATCAGATTGAAGACCTGGAAAAAACAGTCGATCAGTTACAGGGCGCCATGAAAAGTATTGATCAGGAAACCCGCAAGTTGTTTATGACCACCTTTGATCAGGTCAATCATGAACTGCAAGACCTGTTCCCGAAAGTATTTAATGGCGGTGAAGCCAGTTTAAGCCTTGAAGACGACTGGCAATCGGGTGTAAAACTAATGGCGCGTCCACCGGGTAAACGGAACAGTTCTCTGGCCTTACTCTCTGGTGGTGAAAAAGCATTAACAGCATTGGCATTGGTGTTTGCCATCTTCCGTTTAAATCCGGCACCGTTCTGTGTACTGGATGAGGTCGATGCACCTTTGGACGATGCCAATGTGGGACGGTTTTGTAACCTGGTAAAAGAACTTTCTGAACAGGTGCAATTCATTTACATTACCCATAATAAAGTTGCAATGACGATGGCAACCGATTTGTTAGGTGTTACCATGCCAGAACCGGGCACCTCAAAATTAGTCACTGTCGATTTGGAACAGGCAAAAGAATACGGTTTAGTTGCGGAGTCATAGTATGGAAGTCACTACGATTGTTGGCATAGTTATCGCCATCATCATTATGCTATTCGGTTTAAGATTATTGTTTAAAAAACCTGGGGATGCAGCACCGTCACTAGATTCGGAACTTCATGTCAATTCTGACAGCCAGCAACCGGTCATTCCTCGTCATGTGCGTGATCAACTACAAAGTGCAAAAGAAGCCGAACGTGTTGAACCCACTTTAACTGAAACGGCGGCTGAACAGCTTCCGGCAGCTCAGCAGGCAGAAGCGCAAGCAGAAAAGGTTGAAACCGCTCAGGTTGAACAGGCAGCAGCACCCGCTCAGGCGGAGTTGAAAGCAGATGCTACCGCTGTAGAAGAAGTAAAATCTGAAGCCAGCTCAGAGCAGGCTCAACAAGGTGAAGATAAAAAAGCAGATGAATTTAACCTGAACAGCAGCATTGAAAAAGCCGAAATTTCAGACTTTGAAGATGAAAGCAGCATTCTGGATGAGCACTTGCATGAACAGCAACGCGTGGATGAAGCCAGTGCCTTATCGACTGCAGCCGAATTTATTGCCTTGAATATTTATCCAGAACGCCGGGTGCTTTCCGGGGAAAAAACTTTAAAAGTCTTGCTTAAATATGGCCTGCGTTTTGGTGAAATGGCCTGTTTCCATCGTTATACTGAAGACGGCAGCAAGTTACTTTTTTCTGTGTTGCAGATTACTGACGAAGGTGCAGCCGGTTTTGATCTGGAAACCTTGTCGACTGAACAGGTGAAAGGCTTGGCTTTCTTCCTGGCATTGCCACACAGTGATGTACAGAATGCCTTTGATACTATGGACAGCATTTCGCGTCTGATTGCCCGTGAAATTGACGGCACCGTGTATGACCAGAACAATCAGGAATTTACGCCGCAATTACGTGAACAATGGCGTCATTTCGCGATTGATTACCGTGCAGGTCAAAGTACAGAAGTTTAGTTTGAAACTGATGGACTCGATTTCTATAATAGCGGGTAGATCAAATAGTTATGAAGGGCGGAAATAGACCGCCCTTTTTTATGGGGTAGATATGACCGAAGATTCAACTATCAAAGCGCAAATGCGTCAATTGATTCAAATTTTAGCCAAGCATAACCATGCCTATTATGTAATGGATCAACCCAGCATTGAAGATAGTGAATATGATCAGCTCTTTCATCAGCTCAAGGTTTTAGAAGAACAATATCCCGAATATGTACAGGCGGATACTCCGACCAATAAAGTGGGTGGCAAAGCGCTTACTAAATTTGCCAGCGTGACCCATGCCGTACCGATGCTGTCATTGGGTAATGTCTTTAACCAGGAAGAACTGTTTGCCTTTGCCCGCCGTATTGAAGAACGTTTACCCAATCAGAAGATCCAATACGATGTCGAATTAAAGTTCGATGGCCTGGCCATTTCCCTGTGGTATGAAAATGGTGTGCTGGTTCGTGGCGTCACTCGTGGCGATGGTGAAACCGGTGAAGACATTACTCATAATGTCAAAACCATCCGTAACCTGCCGAAAGTGCTAAGCTCTGCACAGGCTCAGGTACCGACACTGCTTGAAGTGCGTGGTGAAGTGCTGATTCCTAAAGCAGGTTTTGAAAAGCTGAATGCCGAAAATGAAGCCAAAGGTGAAAAGACCTTTGCCAACCCGCGTAATGCAGCGGCAGGCAGTCTGCGCCAGCTCGATCCAAATGTTGCAGCCTCACGTCCACTGGCCTTTTATGCTTATGGTATAGCACAGTGCGAACCTCATCATGGTCAGACCACCATGTATGCCAGTCTGGAGTGGCTCACCCAGTTTGGTTTTACCATCGGGGAAAGTCATTTTATTTGTGACACGATTCAGGATGTACAAAAAGCCTATGAAAAAATCAATGCAGAACGTGCCGATTTAAGTGTTGAAATTGATGGTCTGGTCATCAAGGTCGATGATTTAAAACAGCAAAGACAGCTCGGATTTTTAAGCCGGGAACCCCGTTGGGCAACCGCCTATAAGTTCCCGGCGGTAGCGGCTTTAACCACGGTAGAAAATATTGACTGGCAAGTGGGGCGTACCGGAACTTTAACCCCGGTTGCACGTTTAAACCCTGTCGCTGTCGGTGGGGTCACAGTGTCCAATGTCACCCTGCATAATATTGGCGAAATCCACCGTTTGGATGTCCGAATTGGCGATACCGTCAGCGTATACCGTAGCGGTGACGTGATTCCGAAAGTGGAAAAAGTCTGGCCGGAATTCCGCCCGGATGAGGCAGTAGAGGTTCATTTACCGGAAAATTGTCCTGTTTGTGATTCGCCGGTGGTGATGCCTGAAGGCGAGGCATTGGCACGCTGTTCTGGCGGTTTGTACTGCGCAGCCCAGCGAATTGAAGCCATTCGCCACTTTGTTTCGCGTAAGGCCATGGATATTGAAGGTCTAGGCGATCGCTGGGTGGAATGTTTACTCCATCTCGACCTGCTCAAAAATGTGGCGGATATTTACTGCTTGCACGAACATCGTGAGCAGCTCTTAAACATTGATAAAATGGGTGAAAAATCGGTACAAAACCTGTTTGATGCAATTGAAAACAGCAAGAAAACCACACTGGCTTCCTTCATTTATGCTTTGGGAATCCGCGGCGTGGGAGAAACCACTGCACGTATGCTAGCCAATACTTTCCAGACTTTTGAAGCACTGCAAAATGCCGATATTGAAGCCTTGAAGAAAACCCCGGATGTTGGGGATATTACTGCTGAATGGATTGTCGATTTCTTTCAGGCGCCGCATAATCTGGAAGTGGTCAAGCGTTTGCTCGAAGCGGGAATTCACTGGGATGCTCCAGTCGCCCCGACACGTCAGCCACTAAATGGCGAAAGCTGGGTGGTGACGGGTACGCTCAGTAGTATGGGACGGGATGAGGCAACACAGTTACTCCAAGCCTTAGGCGCACGCGTCAGCGGCAGTGTATCCAGTAAAACCAAATGTGTCGTTGCTGGTGAGAAAGCCGGTTCCAAGCTGGATAAGGCAGAAAAACTCGGTGTCGCTGTGATCAACGAAGAGCAGTTTATTGCTTTGATGAAAGAGCATGGTCAACTTCCTGCTTAATCGATCTTAAGCATGAATTAAAAAAGACATCCTCGGATGTCTTTTTTATGGCTTGATTGGGTTGGGATCGTCATGATGAGCTGAATTCACGTACAATATCGATCTATTGACAGGTATTGAGCCTGTCTTATCAGATGATTCTGTTCTCCCGTTGATTATTGGCATACACATGGCGCAAGCAAAGAAAACTTTTCCGCAACAAAAATCGCAATTACATGCACGAAATCTGCATCGCAGTCGTTACGATTTTCCTCAGTTAATGCAGACTTGTCCGGAACTTGCACCTTTTGTTAGCCCAAATAAATATAACGATCTTTCAGTCGATTTTTCTGATCCACAGGCTGTGAAAATGCTCAATAAAGCATTGCTGAAACATTTTTATGGCATTCAATATTGGGATATTCCTCAAGATTTTCTTTGTCCGCCTATTCCGGGTAGAGCTGACTATATCCACTATTTGGCTGACTTGTTGAGTGCCAATAATAAAGGTCAGATTCCAACAGGGCATGCCGTTCAAGTGTTGGATATTGGGGTGGGAGCAAACTGTATTTACCCGATCATTGGTCATCGTAGCTATGGTTGGAAATTTGTCGGCTCAGACATTCATTCTACATCCTTTAAAAGTGCTCAATTCATTGTGGAGGCGAATCCAAATTTGCGTAAAGGGATTCAGATTCGATTGCAGAAGAACTCAAGCAATATTTTCAAAGGTGTGATTAAACCCACAGATCATTTTGATTTGACGATGTGTAACCCGCCATTTCATGCCTCGCAAGATGAAGCAAATGCCACAGCAACTCAAAAATTAAGAAAACTTGGCAAGCCGGTTGATCGGACGAAGGTGGTGTTAAACTTTGGTGGTCAAAAAAATGAACTCTGGTGTGACGGTGGTGAAGAACGCTTTGTCTGCCAAATGGTACAAGAGAGCATACAGTTTGCTGAGCAATGTCTTTGGTTTAGCACACTGGTTTCCAAGAAAACAACATTGCCTGTGCTTTTAAATGCGTTGCGTAAGAGCGGAGCAGTGGATGTGAAAACCATTAAAATGACGCAGGGGCAAAAAGAAAGTCGTTTTGTCGCTTGGACTTTTTTAGATTTAAAGCAACAACAAGCATGGAGAAATGCACGTTGGACTTCAGCTTAAGCCTATTTTCGCTGAGGATGAGTGAGCTTGTCGGTGCATGACTAAGATTTGGCCTGCTTATACCAATGAACAAGCTCAATTTTGCTTATATATAATAACCTGATGCCGATGCACTCAGCGTTTCTGATTTGATACGCATATAGTTCAATGAATATATGCCACAATGATTTTGAATCTAGTTACAAAAAACCAATACATTATAAAAGTACTTTGATCTTGTTCATCTAAGCTGAGTACTGAGTGCAAGACATTGTTTTATAAATGGGAATTTATTCAACTAAAACTGTAAATGTAAGTACTTCTCATTTTAATTGTTTAAAAATCATATATTTATGGAAATTTTATTTTGCAAATACAGATGATTTTCTCCATAATAAGCCCATAAAGGTAGGGAGTTATAAAAATGCGTGGTAATCCAGAAGTCGTAGATTATTTAAATATGTTGATCGGTGGCGAACTGGCTGCTCGCGACCAATACCTGATCCACTCTCGTATGTATGAAGATTGGGGGCTGACCAAAATCTTTGAACGTATTGATCATGAAATGCAGGAAGAAGCACAGCATGCGGATGCCATTATTCGCCGTGTATTGTTTTTGGAAGGTACACCGAATATGAACCGTGATGACATCGAAACCGGTGAAGATGTGGTGACCTGTTTAAAAGCTGATTTAAAGCTCGAATATCATGTACGTGAAAAATTGGCACAAGGTGTGAAATTGTGCGAAGAGAAAGGTGATTATGTGAGCCGTGATATGCTTCGTCAGCAAATGTCGGATACGGAAGAAGATCATACTTACTGGTTAGAAAAACAGATTCGTTTGATTGAATTGATTGGTTTGCAAAACTATATTCAATCGCAAATGTAAGTTTAAATGTTGAAATATAAAGCCTGACCTGAGTCGGGCTTTATATTTGTTTAAATTTATGATTGAGATGGGCAATGACGTGTTATTGAGAAAATTTCCGGATATCCGCCAGGACCTGAGCCGCATGAGTTTGTGTATTCACACTGCTATAGTGGTAAACAATGGTGCCTTGAGGATCAATCAGAAAGCTTTCCCGTTTGGCAATTTGGATAATGCCCAGATTACGCACAATACCCAATTGATTCGATAATTGGTGTGTGTAATCTGCTAAAAGAGGAAAAGTTAAACCTAATTTTTCTGAAAATTTTTGATGGGATTTGACATCATCCAGACTCACCCCCAAAACCACGGCATTGTTTTTTAAAAATTGTGGATAGAGCGCTTTAAATTGATTGGCTTCCTGGGTACAGCCGGGAGAGTTGTCTTTAGGATAGAAATATAACACCACCCATTTGCCTTTGTACTGGCTCAAGGAATGCCATTGACCATTTTGATCCTGCAATTTAAATGCAGGTGCCGCTTTTCCGAGCCATTGTTTTTCAGTGTTTTTCTGAGAAGCGAAGATCGAATTTTCGGCATAGGCAGGAACCGTGAAAGCGTTGAATGCTGATATGGATATCAAGCTGATTTGCAGCAGTTTTGAAGTTTTCATGACGTATACTTTTATAATTAATGTTTGCATTAATCTTAGCAGATTTGCTGATGAGACGGTGCAGTGTAGGTTTGCAATGATTTCAAAATTTTCTTATGAACGAAATTCTTTAAAAATTACCTGTGATTGCATATTTACCTTTGATGGATCAAAAATAACAAAACCCCGCTGTTGGTCAAAAAGGGATATTCATATCATCCTTCAGCAACAACGACTCCCTTGTCGCCATTCACGATAGTGGATTATGAATGAATTTTGAAATGCTGCTGCGAGAATTGAGACAGAGGTTTTATACTGTTCAAATGATTTAGTTTTTTTAGAGCTTACCTTGAATCAACGTATTTTACTCATCACGGGCTGGGGCGGTGGAACCCAACTGCTTGATCCATTAAAACAGGCTTTGGCGGCACAAGGACATGAGGTTGAACTTTGCAACATTTTTAATGCTTTAGATGAACAGGTTCTACAGCAGAAAGTGGAACTGGCGCATCAGTTTGATGTGATTGCCGGCTGGTCTTTGGGTGGCCAGTTGGCTACAGTGTTGGCCGATCAGGTTCAAAAGCAGCATGGACAGGAAAAAGTATTGATTACTTTGGGTTCCAACCCCTGTTTCGTAGCAAACGATACATGGCCAATGGCAATGGATCAGCCGACCTTTCAGCAGTTCAAACAGTCATTTGAGCAAGATGCAATTTCCACTTTAAAAAAGTTTGGCTATATGGTGTGTCAAGGCACAGTAACCACAAAAGCTGACTTCATCACTTTACAAAGTTTGATTCAGGCACAATCGATTGAAACTTTAAGACAAGGACTATTATGCCTTGAGTATTTAAATAATGTCGATATCTTGAGGAATTACCCAGGTCATCAATATCATATGTTTGCAAAACAGGATTTTTTAGTTAGTTACAAAGTTCAAAGAAATTTTCATAAATTCAATGCAAAGTTTCTGGAAACAGAGCTGATCAGCGGGTCACATGGCTTTCCCTTATTTGAAGCTGAACTGATAACTGGCAAAATCTGCCAATTTTTAAAGAAAATAGAACAAACAAGCGGATAACTGGTTTATCTCGCAATTTATTTTTAGTTCATGCAGGTTTAAGATCATGAAAAATTGATTTTCAAGCGTCTGCAGGAGTAAGGGATGACCGAATTAAACGACCAAGACTTTGATCTTGCGCATATCTGGCATCCTTATACCTCCATGACCGATCCATTGCCGACCTTTAAGGTAAAACAGGCGCATGGTGCCATTATCGAGCTGGAAGATGGACGGCAACTGATTGATGGCATGTCTTCTTGGTGGTGTGCCATCCATGGCTATAACCATCCTGAACTGAATCAGGCCGTGACAGATCAATTACACAAGATGTCGCATATCATGTTTGGTGGTTTGACTCATGATCCTGCGATTGAACTTGGCAGACTGTTATTAAAAATTACCCCACCCAGTCTGGATAAAATTTTCTATGCGGACTCTGGATCTGTTGCCGTAGAAGTGGCATTAAAAATGGCAGTGCAGTTTTGGACTGCACAAGGTGAAAGTCAGAAAACCAATTTTATTACGCCGCGTTCTGGCTATCATGGCGATACCTGGAATGCCATGTCAGTTTGTGATCCGGTCACAGGCATGCATCAGATTTTTGGTTCCAGTCTGCCGAATCGTTTCTTTGTTGCAGCCCCACAGGTTGGCTTTGATGATGAATGGAATCAAGCCGATATTGCAGAACTGGAACAGGTGTTAAAACAGCACCATGCCAGCATTGCTGCTTTAATTCTGGAACCGATTGTGCAGGGTGCGGGTGGAATGCGTTTTTATCATCCTGAATATTTGCGTCAGGCCAAATTGCTGTGTGAACAATATAAAGTGCTGCTGATTTTTGATGAAATTGCCACCGGTTTTGGTCGTACTGGCAAATTGTTTGCCTGGGAACATGCCGGCGTTGAGCCGGATATCATGTGCATCGGCAAGGGCTTGACTGGCGGCTATATGACGCTTTCGGCCACATTAACCAGCAAGCATGTGGCGGAAACCATTAGCCGTGGCGAGGCAGGCGTATTCATGCATGGTCCCACCTTTATGGCCAATCCACTGGCCTGTGCAGTGGCTGTGAAAAGTACCGAGGTTTTATTGGCTCAGGATTGGCAAGCCAATATTCAGCGCATCGAGCAACAGTTGCAACACCATCTGCAACCCCTATCAGCACTGGATTATGTGCAGGATGTGCGGGTGCTGGGCGCGATTGGTGTGGTGGAGCTGACATTTAATGTGGATATGAAAAGCCTGCAACAACAGTTTGTTAAGCGCGGGATCTGGATACGTCCATTTGGTAAACTGGTCTATGTGATGCCGCCGTATGTGATTACTGAACAACAATTGAATATATTGCTGGAACAATTAGTGAATGTGGTGGAGCAGATGCAAGAGGTATCCGCATGGACTTGTTAAATGACGCTGCATTAAATAACTCTCTGCTAAATGATTATGCAAGCAAGCTGGATGAACTCAAACAGCAGGGCAATTTGCGGCAATTTACCTCTAATGTCCAGCAAGGCCGAATGATTGAAATCCAGGGTCATTCGATGCTTAACCTGTCTTCCAATGATTATTTGGGATTGGCAGCAGACTTAACTTTGCGTGAACAGTTTTTTGATGAAACACCAAATGAACTTCGTATTATGAGTTCATCTTCTTCGCGATTGTTAACCGGAAATTTTCCTGAATACGAGCAGCTGGAAGCCAGTTTAAGTCAGGCTTTTCATGGACGTGCTGCGCTGTTATTTAACAGTGGCTATCACATGAATATCGGGATTCTGCCAGCTTTAAGCGACAGTAAGACCCTGATTCTGGCAGACAAACTGGTGCATGCCAGCATGATTGATGGTATCCGTTTATCCTCTGCAAAATATGTACGCTATCGGCACAATGACCTGAATCATCTGCAACAGCTTTTGCAGCAATACCATGCCGATGAAGCTTTTGAGCGCATTATTGTGGTGACGGAATCCATTTTCAGCATGGATGGTGACGAAACCGATCTGGCTGAACTGGTTCGGATTAAAAGGCAATTTGCTAAAGTGATGCTCTATGTCGATGAAGCGCATGCCATTGGTGTGCGCGGCGAGCAAGGCTTGGGCTGTGCAGAACAGTATGCGGTGATTGATGAGATTGATCTGCTGGTTGGGACTTTCGGGAAAGCACTGGCATCGGTCGGTGGTTATCTGATTTGCCATCCCATCATCCGTGAATATCTGATTAATTCCATGCGTCCGCTGATTTTCAGTACCGCGCAGCCACCCATGTGTATGGCGTGGACTGATTTTATTTTCCAGAAAGTTTTAGGCTTGCAACAGCAACGTCAGCATCTGCAACAGATCAGTCAAAATCTGCAACAGTCGGTACGTGCCAAAGGTTTTGATTGTCCTTCGACTTCACATATTGTGCCGGTGATTGTTGGCGAGTCGCAAAAGACGGTGGAAAAGGCCGTGCAGCTACAACAGGCCGGATTTTATATCATGCCGGTGCGTCCACCTACAGTACCGAAACACAGTTCAAGATTACGTATTTCACTGACTTCTCAAGTCAATCAGGCTGATCTTGAACAGCTGGTGGCGTTGCTGTGAGTTGTAGCCGTGAATATTAATAAGTCTCAAGTAGCACAGCGTTTTGCCAAGGCAGGACAAAGCTATGCTGAACATGCCATCGTACAAAAACAGATTTGCCAACAGTTACTGCAATTGATACAGCAATATTTGCCCAGTACCAGCTTGAACTGTGTTTTTGAAATCGGCTGTGGCTCAGGCAATTTAAGCCATTTGCTGATGCAAAACTTTGAAATAAAGCATGTGTTTTTAAATGACCTGTATCCCGAAGTTCAGCAACATTTTCAGGCTAAAGAAAATTTGGAGTGGCTGATTGGCGATGTGGAACAACTGGATTTTCCGCAATCCCTTGACCTGATCGCTTCCAGTTCGGCTTTGCAATGGGTGGGCGATATTGATTCGGTCTTTAAAAAAAGTGCAGCGGCGCTTATCGAAAATGGCTATTTGTGTTTTTCCACTTTTGGTCAGCAGAATTTGCAAGAAATTAAGGCTCTGACTGGGCAAGGGCTGAATTATCTGACTCTTGATGAGATTCAGCACAAGCTGCTTAAACAGGGTTTTGAAATTCTACATCTTTCCGAGAGTCTGGAAATACTGAATTTTTCCCATCCTAAAGCTGTGCTGCAGCATTTAAAGGCCACCGGGGTCACTGCAACCGCCGCACAGCATCGTTGGACCAAACAGTCTTTACAGCAGTTTTATCAGGACTATCAGCAATTTTCAGAGCTGGATCAATCTGGTCAGCACCATTATCAGCTGAGCTATCATCCTATTTATTGCATTGCACGGAGTAAGCCATGACATCCCCCGTTTATTTTATCAGTGGCATCGATACCGGTATTGGCAAGACCTATACCACAGGCTATCTGGCGAAGTTATGGAATGAACAGGGCAAGAAAACCATCACCCAGAAACTGGTGCAAACTGGCAATACCGATGTTTCTGAAGATATTGAACAGCACCGTAAAATGATGCAGATGGGTTGGTTTCCGGAAGATGAAAGCAAACTCACCATGCCGGAAATTTTTACTTATCCGGCTTCACCGCATTTGGCGACTAAAATTGATGGCCGTGAAATCGACTTCCAGAAAATTGCCGATGCGACCCGGCAATTAACTGAAAAATATGAAGTAGTGTTACTGGAAGGTGCGGGTGGTTTAATGGTGCCCTTAACCACAGAACTGTTAACGATTGATTATATTGCTGAACAGAAATTCCCTGTCATTCTGGTTAGTTCTGGTCGTTTGGGTAGTATCAATCATACCTTGCTCAGTCTGGAAGCCTTGAAAAGTCGTGGTCTGGAACTTTATGCTTTGGCTTATAACCTGAATGATGAATCACAGGACCAGCTGATTTCCAGAGATACTTCGGATTATCTGAAAAGCTATCTGGCGATACATTTCCCAAATGCACAGTGGATTGATATTCCTGTTTTATCCTAACTGTTGTTTAAAAGAGAAGGATATAAAAAAGCCACTCAACTGATCTGCACCCCGAAAGTTGGATACTTCGTCTAATTTGGAGGGTGCTTTTCTATGGCTAAATATTCGCAAGAATTCAAACTTAAAGTTGTTCAATATTACTTATCAGGTTTTGGATCAAAAACAAC
>NZ_VOYL01000053.1:0-16137 GCF_013420295.1 Acinetobacter sp. YH01018 | reverse complement strand
AAAATAGAAAAAGCGGCTCTAGACAACCGAATCCGATTGGAGAACGAACATAAACGGGATATTTTGAATAAAACCAACAAAGAACTGACGGAAGCCCAGAAGAAGCGAAATGCTGAAAATCAGCTTAAATATGCATTGGGCGGTATTGTCTTATCTATTTGGAAAGATCTCCAAATCAAGACTGATCCAAATAATTTAAAAGCAGTTGAATATAGAATTAAGAACAGTGTTGGTACTGTAAAAAGAATACGCAATAGTGCGCTTTTCAAAGAAGCCATCGCCATGACACAAGACAACGAAGAAGCCAGTCGCTTATTTTTTCTAGCCTTAGATGCGCTGCCAACGTACAACATCAATCAGGAAGAGTTTCATAAAGTACTTCTAAAAAAGGTGCGTAAATCGCAATAAACGCTCATTTCAGCGCAACTTAGACTTAAAACATAGAAATCCAAATCACAAAGTCGATCATCGCTTAAAACGCAAATGATCGCTTTCTAGAACCCATAAAAATAATCCATCGCCTTTTATGCTTTTAATACCTAATAGGTATCAAAAGAGCGAGTGTCTACGAGCGAACTACTAAAATTCGCATCTCGACTCTCTGAAAAACTGCTTTTTATGCTGTGAAGCATAAAAGAACATAGATCACATGCAGAAAACTGAATCTAGACCGAGCGTAGCGAGAAAAAAAGAACAAATGAGCGAAGCGAATTCATAGTTGCTTTTGCTTTTCGTTAAAGTCACAACGAGATTAACCAGAAAATTGCCCCAACGAATCGAGCGTAAGCGAGATTCAATAGAGTTTGAGCCTAGCGAAAACATAGGGCAATTTTTCAAATGTTCTTTTTTAATTATTTTTAAATCTTTTAAATCTTTTAAGTCCTCTGTAACCCTTATATAGCAAGGGTTTTAGATATTAACTATGAGGGATTGACTACTAACTATGAGGGATTGACTACTAACTATGAGGGATTGACTACTTAATTATGAGGGATTGACTACTAACTATGAGAATATTATAGTTCTCATAATTTGTTAAAAAGTATAAATAATGGACTTATCTAAAAAAGAGTTAATCGTTAAATCAAACCAAGTCATTGAAGCGTCATACCAGCTAAGCTCAACAGAGCAACGTATAGTTTTAGCAGCTATCAGTAAAATTAGTAGATATGAAGAAATTACAGATGATGAAATTTATCGAGTTACAGTTGATGATTTAAAAAATTTAGGTGTCCATGAAAAAACAGCTTATAGAGATCTAAAAGATGGTGTTAATCGTTTATATGATAGGTCGATAAACCTAGCTATTGATGATGAATCTATAAAAATGAGATGGGTTCAATCTATACGATTTTTGGAAAGTAAAAGCGTTGTCGGACTTAGATTCTCTAAAGAGATTTTACCGTTCATTTCTAATTTAAGCCGTGAATTTACGAAGTATTCTTTATCAGATATAGCTGGTATGAGTAGTGCATATGCGATACGCATCTATGAGTTATTAAGCCAATATCGATCCATAGGAAAACGTGAAATCTCTGTTGAGAGTTTACGGAAGATGCTGGAACTCGGCAAAAGATACCCTCTATTCGCTGATTTAAAAAGATGGGTTATTGATACCGCAGTAGACCAAATAAATGAGTACAGCCCTTTAAAAGTAACATACGAGCAGAAGAAGACTGGACGTAAAGTTACCCATATTCTGTTTTCTTTTAAAGAAAAGACCAAAAGCATTAGCCACCAGGATACAGATATAGCAAAAGATTTTTATAAGCTGACAGATGCCCAAATCAATATGTTTGGTAATCAGCTATCTCGTCTTCATGAGCTTTCCCACTTGGCATTCGAAGGCGAAAGCTATGAAGCTTTAGCATCAAAAATTAAAGACATGCTGAGAGATCCAAAACAACAGAAGCAATTTTTACCTTACTTAAAGAACTTAGGCTTCAAACCTTGAGTGTATTGAAGAATACACTTATTGTATTCTTCAATACGTATCCCTAATACACAGCAATACACCATGAAAACAAGTACAAAATACAGTGTCAGTGATGCTGCAACACTGTATAAAAAATCACGGGCAACCTTATATAAAGATATAAAAAACGGGGTTTTAAGTCGTGATCATGACAGTTTTATCGACTTTTCAGAACTACTCCGTGTGTATGGAGAACCCTCTAATACAAAACATAAAGAACGTATTAATACGTCTTCAATACAAGACACAAATACACATGAATACACTGATAATACAGTCGTAGAACTCAAGAATCAGATCGATTTTTTAAAGAAACAGTTAGAAAAAGCAGAAGATCGGGAAGCTAAAGCGAATGCTCGTATAGATACGCTGCTTACACTCATTGAGATGAAGCCCCCACAAGCCAATATGACTACGTTTACCGATCAGACATCTAACCAGGATATAGCAACGAATCCTCGGTCAGAGAAACTGAATGAGGACGGATTGAGTACTGCCGAGCCTAAACGGATTCCTATCCCTGAACATGTGGAACCTGAACCAGAGAAAAGAGGCTTCTGGAGCCGCTTCTTTAAGCCGTATGGCTGATGGGATTGTTCACCTGGGCTAATTAAAACCGTGGAACATTGATCAAATGTTAATCGTATAACGTGAAAAATCATAAAAAAAGCCCGAATAGGGATATTCGGGCTATAAACTTTGAAATAAGTATATGAATTTCAAGGTAAATTATAACACGTTTCGTATAAGGTGTATTATGTTAATTTTAGAAAATCTTCACTACTATTATTTTAAAATAAGCCTTATATCCAAGCATAAAACAAGGTTGTCTAGACTTCTTTTAACAGTAAAGTTATCATAAAACTGAATTTTATTTTTTAGGTAAGTTTATGCATTCTATCCGCATTCGTTAAGACACAACTATTTGCATAGTGACACTATTTTATAATGGTGGGCTTTTGTTGTGTCTTTAAGAATATATGCGGATATATAAAGTAAAAGTATGCTTAATTTATAAGTATGCTTTTAGTGCATAGTTTCCAGTTATAACTTAATTGACTAGCTATTTGTCCACCCTGTGGATGAATAGCTTTTTTTTTGGGAGGACACTGTGATGCTAGCTTTTGTTTTCACCTAAATCCTGTTTGCTGCATAAAAAATTTCAAGAGCTAAACAGGAGTAAATAAAAATGAGTTTAATTATTAAAGCGAGAAACATACGCTTGGATTATGCTGGGCGTGATGTTTTGGATATTGATGAATTGGAAATTCACTCTTATGACCGTATTGGTCTTGTGGGTGATAACGGAGCAGGAAAGAGTAGTTTACTCAAAGTACTTAATGGCGAAATTGTTTTAGCCGAAGCGACATTACAGCGTTTTGGTGATTTTGCACATATCAGCCAACTGGGCGGAATCGAAATAGAAACGGTCGAAGACCGGGCAATGTTATCTCGCCTTGGTGTTTCCAATGTACAAAACGACACAATGAGTGGCGGAGAGGAAACTCGTGCAAAAATTGCTGCCGCATTTTCCCAACAAGTACATGGCATTCTAGCGGATGAACCAACCAGCCACCTTGATCTCAATGGAATAGATCTACTTATTGGTCAACTTAAAGCATTTGATGGAGCATTACTTGTTATCAGTCATGACCGATATTTTCTTGATATGGTTGTAGACAAGATATGGGAGTTAAAAGACGGTAAAATTACGGAATATTGGGGTGGTTACTCGGATTACTTGCGTCAAAAAGAAGAAGAGCGACAACACCAAGCCGTAGAATATGAGCTGATGATGAAGGAACGGGAGCGATTAGAATCTGCTGTGCAAGAAAAACGCCAGCAAGCTAATCGATTAGACAATAAGAAAAAAGGAGAAAAATCCAAAAACTCTACCGAAAGTGCTGGACGACTTGGGCATGCAAAAATGACTGGCACCAAGCAAAGAAAACTGTATCAGGCAGCTAAGAGTATGGAAAAGCGTTTGGCTGCATTAGAAGATATTCAAGCACCAGAGCATTTGCGTTCTATTCGTTTTCGTCAAAGTTCAGCCCTAGAACTGCACAATAAGTTCCCGATTACGGCAGATGGTCTGAGCTTAAAATTTGGTAGCCGTACTATCTTTGATGACGCTAACTTTATAATACCGCTTGGCGCTAAAGTCGCTATAACTGGATCGAATGGAACAGGGAAAACGTCCTTGTTAAAAATGATATCAGAACGTGCTGATGGATTAACCATATCTCCAAAAGCTGAAATTGGCTACTTTACACAAACAGGATATAAATTTAACACGCATAAATCTGTGCTCTCCTTTATGCAGGAAGAGTGCGAGTACACAGTTGCGGAAATTCGTGCAGTATTGGCTTCAATGGGGATCGGAGCGAATGATATTCAAAAAAACTTATCCGACTTATCGGGAGGTGAAATCATCAAACTGCTTTTATCCAAAATGCTTTTAGGAAAATATAATATTTTGCTTATGGATGAACCAGGAAACTATCTTGACCTAAAAAGTATTGCCGCATTAGAAACAATGATGAAGTCCTATGCAGGAACTATTATCTTCGTATCTCATGACAAGCAATTGGTCGATAATATTGCTGACATTATCTACGAGATCAAAGACCACAAAATCATCAAGACTTTTGAGAGAGATTGTTAATGATAGCCAATCTAATCCGAACATTAATTATTGAACTCTTTAAAGGAAATTAAAAATGACAATTCAAGATATTCAATCACTTGCTGAAGCACACGGCTTGTTGCTTACGGACAAAATGAATTTCAATGAAATGGGCATTGATTTTAAGGTCGTTTTTGCTCTTGATACAAAGGGGCAACAATGGTTGCTGCGTATTCCTCGTCGTGATGGCATGAGGGAACAAATCAAGAAAGAAAAACGCATTTTAGAATTGGTAAAAAAACATCTTTCTGTAGAGGTTCCTGATTGGAGAATTTCATCTACAGAATTAGTGGCTTATCCCATACTTAAAGATAATCCTGTTTTAAATTTGGATGCTGAAACCTATGAAATAATTTGGAATATGGACAAAGATAGCCCGAAATACATAACATCTTTGGCAAAAACCTTATTTGAAATCCATAGTATTCCTGAAAAAGAAGTTCGGGAAAATGATTTGAAAATTATGAAACCTTCAGATTTAAGACCTGAAATAGCAAACAATTTGCAGTTAGTAAAATCTGAAATTGGTATAAGTGAGCAATTGGAAACCCGCTACAGAAAATGGTTGGATAATGATGTTCTATGGGCAGATTTCACCCAATTTATACATGGCGATTTATATGCTGGGCATGTACTAGCTTCAAAGGATGGAGCTGTTTCAGGCGTTATTGATTGGTCAACAGCCCATATAGATGACCCAGCGATTGATTTTGCTGGGCATGTAACTTTGTTTGGAGAAGAAAGCCTCAAAACTCTAATCATCGAGTATGAAAAACTAGGGGGTAAAGTTTGGAATAAACTATATGAACAGACTTTAGAAAGAGCAGCGGCCTCTCCTTTGATGTATGGTTTATTTGCCTTAGAAACTCAAAATGAAAGCCTTATCGTTGGAGCAAAAGCTCAGTTGGGAGTTATATAATTTAAAAATATGATTGCTGAGAACTGCCTTGTTTTGAAACTTGGTTGGCTTTAATTAGTTTTTAGTATTCTTTATAGAAAATGCCTCGATCAAGGGGCATTTCTAACAATCATTTAACATAAAATTTCTTATGTGAAGTAACCTGAATGCAGCGGTGCCCCATTGGGGGCGCGTTGAGATAAGCCTCTTTTAGATAACTTTAGCAACTCGATAGACAGTTGCAACTCCACAATTCACTGCTTTGGCAATTTCTTCCTTAGTCATATTGCCAACTACTAGCAATTCTTTTATTCGTTTATGTTTAGCCTCATTTGCCTTCTTGCCTGTTGGTTTGTAACCCGAACGTGCCAGGCCCTGCTTAATACGTTCTATACGTTTCTCATTGTCTAGGCGGGCCATTGTTGCCAGAAGATCAATCAACATATTGTTGATGAGTTCCAAGATTGAATGAGTAATGCTGTCACTGGTTTGAATCATTTGGTAGGTAGTAGGAAGATCTGCTACGACTAAACGAAGTCCCTTCTCCTGGATCCTGCGCTTCAGCTCTTGAAAATCTCGTTGGGTTAGGCGTGATAAGCGGTCAATACTTTCAACTAACAATGTGTCACCTTGATTTGCTTCTGACAGTAGCTTATTCAATTCAGGTCGGTCTAACTTCGTACCACTATAGTTTTCCACGTACACAATGGTTTCACCCAAATTCAAGTTTTGGTTTAGATCCTGAAGAATCTGCAAAGCCCTTTCTGCATCTTGATCTTTAGTTGAAGCTCGTAGATAAATACGTGTATTCATTTCTATCATTTAATCTTAATTCTATTAGATTAATGATAATACTATCATTTAATTATTGCATTAAGTCTAATGATAGATATTGTATGCGATTTGGCTCGCTATCATTCAGGTATACTCTTTTGATAGAAAAATCATGACAGAAGGGCATGCTTGGTAAGTTCATATAACGTGTATTATGTTAATTTTAGATTTACTAAAACTATTTTTTGAGAACTAGGCTGTTATGGGAACTGTAAAGCTCAAATCTTCTGATGAAGTTTTTCAATTAAAAATTAGTCTTCTAGGCAGTGATCCTGAAATCTGGAGAACTATTCAAATTTCATCGGCAGCTACTTTATCTACGCTCCATAAGGCAATTCAATCTGCTTTTGATTGGGATGATAGCCATTTACATGAATTCACGACTATTAAGCATGAAAAGATCAATAAAAGACAAAAATTGAAAGAAGTTCTACGTGTAGGTAAAAAAATTATATATACATATGATTTTGGCGATTGTTGGGAACATTTGATTACTGTAGAAAGCAGACAATCTCCTGATTTAAATAAAAAATATCCATGTTGTATAGATGGTCAAAATCATGCTCCATTTGAAGATATTGGAGGAATTTTTGGATATCTTGATATTTTAGATGCATTACAAGACCCTAAACATCCAAGATATGACGATTACATGCAAATTATCGAGGATGAAATAGGAGAGATAGAGTTTGATCCGACCTACTTTAATTCACATGATATTAAGTTTTAAACCTGATTTAACATAATGGCGCTTATACGAAATGCAAAATAAATAGTTTTATATTTCAAAAAGTTATGCTATAAAAAATCGGGGGCGCAAACCCGAAAAGCCGACTTGGAAACAAGTCGGCTTTTTTATGAGCGGTTTTGATAGTTCTTGCCAATAATTTTGTTTAAAAAGTAGTCAATTTTGCGGTTTTTCCAATGTTCTCAACGTCCCAGGATCTAAAATTATCCCCATTTCCTGCGGATAAACCTGGGACAGTTTTTAATCATCTTTGTAAGCATTTACTTACGTCAATTTCGGTCCTTTGCTGCTATTCGGAATACTAGAATATTCATATGATTAATTCGTCAGGAACAGGAAGTTCCTTAGAATTAAAAAATGAGCACCAGGATGGCGCTATATAAGATACGTAAGAGTACAGAGACCGAATGTTCCAATAAAAAACCCCGGCAGGATGCTGGGGTTTTTTATTGCCTATCATTTCTCATTTGCAAAACAAGCATGATCCCCTATAAAATATAGACTATAATCTATATTTTGGTTGTGGTATGTGGACAGTCATTACGACAGATCTATTTAATGAATGGCTTGAACAGCAAGATGAATCGACACAAGAGAAAGTTTTAGCTGCCCTGGTTGTTCTACAGCAGCAGGGACCGAGTTTAGGCCGTCCTTTAGTAGATACTGTGTATGAGTCTAAATTTACCAATATGAAAGAACTGCGCGTTCAACATCGCGGTAGACCACTAAGAGCTTTCTTCGCATTTGATCCCTTACGACAGGCTATTGTTCTATGTATTGCTGATAAAGGCGGTAAAAAGCGTTTTTATAAAGACATGCTGGATATTGCAGATGAACAATACCAACTTCATCTCACCACCCTAGGAGATAAATCTAATGGCTAAGACTCTACAAGAATTGTTAGCTAGCCGCTCTCCAGAGAGCCAAGCCCGTATTCAAAAAATGGCAGATGAATTACTGCTAGAAAATCAGCTTCATCTTATTCGTGAAGAATTAGAGCTCTCTCAAAAAGAGCTTGCTGAAACTTTAGGAATAAAACAACCATCGCTTTCAGCAATAGAAAATCGTGGCAATGATTTGAAGATTTCGACCATGAAAAAGTATGTTGAGGCAATGGGTGGAAAGCTCCGTATTGATGTAGAGCTTCCGACAGGAAAACATATAGGATTCAATGTTTAACAATCAAAAATGGGAGCTATAGGCTCCCATTTTTGATTTCGTATAAGGTGTATTATGTTAATTTTAGGAACGCTACAAGATAGATTAGACTCGATTTTTTCTCTTTTTGAGAGGCTTTGTTGCATAAATATGTAAGCATCTGATTTAAATAAATTTAATTTTAGATCAAAAAATAATCAAAACTTTTAAAATCATATAGTTATGAAATCTTTGTGCAACAAAGCCTTCAATAAAAAAAGGAGCTTTTTATTAA
This sequence comes from Acinetobacter sp. YH01018, assembly GCF_013420295.1. Classification (NCBI taxonomy): domain Bacteria; kingdom Pseudomonadati; phylum Pseudomonadota; class Gammaproteobacteria; order Moraxellales; family Moraxellaceae; genus Acinetobacter; species Acinetobacter sp. YH01018. The sequence goes on along the minus strand of NZ_VOYL01000053.1, from coordinate 7,564 downwards.
AAGCTCCTTTTTTATTAAGCATAATAATTATCAATAGTTCTTGATATGCTTGGGAAATCTAGATAAGGAATTTCATATACATTTTCATCATCTAATCCTACAGCTAATACTTCTTTCAGCTTATCAAAATCATATATTTGAGGAATTGAGTCTTGTGCTAAATTATCTCTGATTTTACTAGTCTTAGAAATCAGTAGTAAGTACTGATAATCTCTATTAACCTCTTGAGTTTTTCCTAATGGATGTGCTCGATTTAAATGCTGAGATGGTGATAAAGCAATTAAGTTTTCAATAGAACCTGAAATAACAGGATATAACGCTTCTGGAAATATATGATGAATATGTGTTGCTTCACTATTGGCTAAATCATCATGATGCTCTGAAATTGAATCGAAAAACTCATCATTAAATTTACGTAAAAGTTTTTTAGCTTTATTAGAATTATATTTCCAAAATCGCTCTAACTTCAATTTTTCGCTTAGTGTTGGCTCATGCTCATTTCGTGTAATATCTTTGGGTTTGTTTGTATATAAATCCCTGAAATTTAAGCGATTATACATAAGTTGATCATAAATTATTTTTTGCGAAGACAATCTTCCACTTTCTGTTCCATAACTTTTTACATCAAAAGCTAAGGGGTTTAGAATTTTTGTAAAAATCCGTCGACATTCAACTTCTGTATTAATTGATGTGTACTTAATCGTAAATTTTTCAAATACCGATTTTAACTTAGAAAAGTTATTTACATTTGGGTTATCCAAAAAGGTTTCAAAATAATCATATAAATCACTGTCACTCAACACATGTTTTATATAATGTGTCAAAAATTTAAGAGCATTTCTTTCTCTCACAGCAATGTAAGATAACAACTCAACATTTTTTACTGAATATATATTTCTATTACCCTTTTTTTCTTTAGATAACACCCCTGAATAAGCTAATAATTCCATAGGTTGTTGAAAAAACTTATCATATTCATTCTGAGCATTTACGCTATGAACATCAGGCTTTGAAAAGAGATCTGAAACCTCTTTTGCATATGATGAATCCCAAATCTCTTTGGTTGAAAATTCCAAATTTTCATCATGCTCAACATAGTTCAGAATACAGTCCGCTATAATGCATACTACATCTGGCGTACATTTTTGATCAATCCAACGAGCATTTCCTGAAATACGTATATCGTAGTTAAACTGATCTAAAAAACTGTCTAAATTTTTATCATTGAACACAATGATTTCTCTTACCAAAATAGAATATAGCAATATTATCAATATTTAATGATCGTGTACTATGATTTCGAGCAATTCGATAAAACGCTTCAAATTCAGGAGAAGCAAAGAATAGTAAATCTGTTTCAGTAATAGATATATCAGGCTTTAGCTCGAATATTGCTACAGACCCATTCACCACGCAATTTTTAGGCTTAACGACAACCCGAGGATAATAAGTCATATTAGGGCTTAGAAACACGTCATCACGTTTTAGATATTTATTAACTCCTAATTTTGATAATGCACTTTTTTCAATAAATACATCATCTTCAATATGAATAATTTTATCTCCACTCCGAGGAATATTTTTTGACTTAATTACCCATATATCACCTGTAGGTTCTAAAATTTTTGATGTAATTTGCCGATCACGGAATACATTAAAAATTCCAAAATTCATTTCTGATGCTAACTTCTTGAAACTTTCGTTAATATAAATAAGCCAATTAGGAAAAAATGATTGTGTAATTTCATTTTGATCTTGTATTAATTCTAATTTCTTAGGCACAGAAATTACTTTTGTTCCTGAAGTGTTGTTGGACTTTGTATCCAGAAACAAGCAGATCGTTTCAATTAAAACACCCTTGAAGCCTGTTTCTCCAAAATCAGTAATACATTGAATATTTGTATTTTTAATTTTTTCTCTAGACATTGAAAAATCAGAATTATGTAAAAAATATTTAGGCATAATTAAAACAACATAATTAGATAATCCTATTGATTTATCTAGAAAAAATGCAGAAATATTATCAGCAATAGGGTTTTTAAACTCCTGACGTAAATTTTCTCTATAAACTCCTTTAATCTTCATAAAAGGAGGATTGCCAACAACTAAATCATATTTTTTTTCTAGCTGATGTGTTAAAAAATCATCATATATATAATTGATTTTTAAATTCTTAAAATCAGAAAACTCTTTTTGTATAAATATTTCACAAATCTCTAAAGAGTGTTGATTTATATCAAATACATCACATTCTATTGAATCAAATAGTCCCTTATAGTAATGAATTACTTGACGTAAAATATTTCCTACTCCCACAGATGGCTCTAGGATTCTCAAAGTCCTTTTATGGATTTTTGGCAACTGTTGGCAAAGTGTCTGCACTGTTTTTGGATCAGTGTAATAGGCAGCTGTTGACTCTTGTAAACCATTTGCCATTTCTGCAAGACGAGATAAATCATCAATAGATAATGCTAATGGATTATCTAAAATAAATTTTTTGCTTTTAGTGAAACAATTTAGTTCATGCTCTTCAATCAGCTTCTTGAGTGAAGCATCACTATTTTTTTGCATGTTCTAAACCTTCTTTAATATTTTTCGCAATTTTTGAAAAAATAATGGTTGGTACAGCTTCACCTAAACTTTGTCGAATATTTACCTCATGCTTTTTTAAATAAGCCTTTTTCTCTATCTCATTAAGTTCATTTAATTCAGAAAGAGTATGGTTGGTCCATTTAAAATTTTCAGGAATATTCATAAAAATCATTAATTCTCGTAAGCTAAAGACACGATCATCTTCGGGATGTACCGTATTTTGACTTGCCAAAATATCATTCCGTGTATGAATGCATGGTGGTGTTTTATCCCAAATTTGACGACTATATTTATCCCCATTTTTATTTACATTGGGAATCAAAATACCATCTTTTATTTGATGCGGACGTTTGAGTGGATCTAAATTATCAAAAGCATTTTCACCAGGCTTTAAGTCTTTAATCCAATCACGCATATGTGATTTATATGATTTAAAATTATGATAAATATCACTTTTATAAGATTCTCCCATTATTTTTAATCGAGGTAAGGAGTAAATTAGATCACGCATTGTTTTTGAATTTTCTTTAGATGGCCAAAGATCATCTATATTTAGGTGAACATCTTTCCTAACCCCTAATACTAAGCATCTTGAACGGCTTGAATGTGCGCCATAATCTTTAAAGTTAATAATTTTGGATTCAAACTTATATAAATCGTCAAGTTCTTCATGAATAGCTTGGGATATTTTACGTTCCTGACCTTCCTTGCCACATTTTGTATTCATAAATGCAGAAACATTTTCAAAGATAAAAACTTTAGGCTTTATTAATGAAATAAGATGGATTGCTTCTAAAACTAGTGAATTTCTGATAATTTCATCTTTTGCTTTTTTATGATTTGCAACAGACATACCTTGGCATGGCGGTGTTGCAACTACTACATCAATATCCTTTAATTTTTTATTTTGTTTATATTCATTAATATAATTTAACGCATATTTTTGAATTTCAGGATCAGTAATATCTCCACATAAATAACCACGTGGATCACTGCACTTAGCATTACACTTCTGTACTTCCATACGTCTTTCAACCAACTCATTGGTTAAGACACAATCATATTTTTCTTCTTTAAAGCCAAAACAACCTACGCCAGCACTACTGAATAAGGATACATAGGTATAAGGTTTCATCTATTTTCTACAGCAAAAAAAAATCTAAAAATCATCATACCTAAAGCTAATATATTAGGGAAGGTTTTGATTTTTTTTGTTCAAAAAACAGTCGTTTTTTTAAAACTAACCTATATCAATATATAGGTTAGTTTTTTTTTAATATAAACGAGTCGTACGTACTGATTCACGTGCCAATTTTTTTTGGTAGCGTTTAACAGCAGCAGCTTTTTTACGCTTACGTTCTTGAGTCGGTTTCTCGTAAAATTCACGCTTACGTACATCAGCTAGAACACCCGCTTTTTCGCATGAACGTTTGAAACGACGAATAGCTACGTCTACTGGTTCACCTTCTTTCAATTTAACTTGTGGCATAAATATTCCTTAATTTTTAATGATAAAAGTACAAATCATAATAAAACTTATACTTCATAAAGAATATTGTACTTCATCTAAGAGCTATATAGACTGAAAAAACTAGAGTCTTCAATCAGAAAGTATAACGACTGACTATAAACAAACAAGATAGTCTTTCAAAGAGATTTAGAACTTAGATTAAAGAACATAAAATCTAAGAAAAGGCTTAAAATTTTTTTGAATATCAGATCTAAAGATCACTTTCTTTTTTAGCATTTATTGCATTTATTGCATCTTGAATGTAATTATTTTTAGCTTTTATAACTAAATTAAAGTCTCTTAGATGCTTGTAATTTGAATTCTTTTTAACATAGTTTGCAACTGTATTATTAGAACAACCTAAATAATCTGCAATATCTTTCTGATATAACCCATGTGTTACGTACAATTCATAAGCTATCAATTGTTTTAAACCTAAAGAAGTATCATAAAAACTTTTAATAAACATAGTGTCGGAAAAACGAAAGATGAGATAACCAGAGCTCAAATTATAACAAGAGCTTTCACAGAATGTAAAATTCCATGAGCATTCCCAGACAATGCAGACTCTCCAGTTGCTTGCTAGCAGAAGTTTGACAACCTTGGAATCATTGGACTGGTTTCTGAGAGTTTTGGCCTGCCAGAATTCTGTGTGTGTCGCTGGCAACCTGAAAAACTGACAGTTTTGATGGCCATGTTAAAACAGCTATGTACAAAAATCACGGATCCGTATCTGGGTAAAACAATATCCGGTTTACCAGGAAGGTCTTTTACGTGGAGAGGGAAACGGAATCCATTTTTATGAAGCAGGCTTCGGATCAGCAATTCCGGTTTGGTATTACGTCCCTTGATCACTGCCATAATACGGCTGCGCGTGGAGCTATCAACAATATCTATCACCGAATCGTTCCGTTAATTACCTGGAATTAACAGAATAAGAGTTTGTTTTTATGATTAATGTTACACATTGTTCATACAATTATAATTATTCATGTCCATCTACTATTTGACATAAAATCTCTTATCCGAAATGAAAAAAGGGAGCTAAAGCTCCCTACGTATCATCACATTAATAAGCTAGCACAGACTGTAGTAAGACTCAGGAAAATGTCCAAAAAAATTCTGTTTAATTTGCTCAATTTCGACCCCGTCAGGATACTTCGCCAACTGCTGATCAAGCCAAACCAAAAATGCCTCCTGATTGTCATAACAATGGTTTACAGCTAAAAATTCAGCAATCCCGTATCCCCTTTGGATATTCAGCTCTCTTAATAATTGACGTCCAACTAGCCTTGTTTGTTCACTGATCCAAAGTTCTCGGTTATATAACATTCACTTTCTCCTCAACTATATGAATGAGGGTGATGTAAGCTGTAAACTTTGATTTAGTAGCTTCACCCTGTATAATTTCAAATTAGAGGTTAAATCTACCTATAAAGACAAATTATAACCTGCTGTAGGTTATAATTTACCAAACCAGTTCCACTATTGCAACAAAAAACAACCTACAGCAGGTTATTTTTTTCTACTAAAAGATATTATGATTAACTGCAAGTTATCTTCCCTAATGGGCGAGCGTAAGATTCTGAAAATCAGTGACGTAGTCAATGCTACTGGAATCAATCGAAATACATTGACTGCACTCTATTACGACAGGGCTATTCGGATAGAATTATCGGTAGCTGATAAGTTATGCAAGTATTTCGATTGCAACATGAATGACCTGTTTGAATATACAGATGACGAGAATGAAGAACAGTAGACTTGTACGCTTTAACGTACAAGTTCAGGTTTGAACGTATAAACCTACCAAAAACTCGGGCCATCATAGCCTCTAGTTCTTTCCTGTATTTGCTGCTGTTCTTGTTCCAACTGCTTCTGTTTACTCAGTTCTGCCTCATAATGTGATCGATACAGCTCATAATTATTTTCAGCACGAATCCGCTTGATCTCCTCGATCATTTCTTGCTGCTTGGCCAATAATTCTGGTTCATTTTTCCGTGCAAAACGCACCGCCTTGTTCATCACAGGCACATCTTTTAACTGCGTGCCGTGCTTTTTGTTGTAATCACGATGGGAAAGGCAGCTGACAAAGCTTGGAACTTCAACCGGGATGCCACGGATTTCCACGGTTTTGGTCGGTGCGTGCTGGGACAGGCTGGTATTGATCAGTTCTTCCGTCTTCTGCCGGTACAGCTGCAGCTGGGCTTTACCCATCCCCAGCACATCTGCGGTCAACTTCTGGGCACCACCTCGCTCAGGTTCTTTAGGGTTATAGCGTTTAAAAAACTGCTCTGGTGTCCGCTCGATGTCATCCACATGCCGCTCGCTATACATGAAATGTAGGTGCGGCTGCTCGATGCCGCCAATCGCACCGGTATGGTTGTGGATGGCACAGGTAAATGGGTAACGATAACGGTCAGCAAATTCGGCAATAAACTGCTCGGCCAGTTCAATCCTTTGTGCTTGATTTAATTCCTTTGGAAAAGCCACGACCAGGCTGGAACAGGTTCGCCCATTGCTGCGCTCATACACATCAGCTGCCTGCCAGAACTCTGCCGGCTTACCTTCGGCAAAACTCGGCATGTTGCCGGATTTCACAAACTCGATCTGTTCCGCTGCGATTTCTTTGTAGTTTCTGAAATGCGAGGTCCGCGTGATGTAGTGGAACCTGTTCTTGGCTGTGGCTGCATTTTTCACTTTGCCGGAGCGGGTTTTCACGGCCTTTTTTACAGTGTGTTCCAGGTTGCAGTAGAACATGTGTCCACCTTCAAATTCGTGCAGCCTCGCAGAGCCTGCGGAGCACGAGGAGTAGTGTTTTTAATTCGATATAATTGCGTAGTAATTATATCGAATTAAAAACACGGAAACGAGCTTAATAATTAAATAAAATGTTCCCACATTTTATTTAATTATTCCCGTGGTAGCATATAATGGTCTGAAATCATAAGAACCGTTCCCTCTTTATGCCTACGGAGAATGCGATGGCAGCACGTGGAAGACCTGCAAAAGTACTCTCATCAAAAGATTTGCTCGAATTAGAACAATTTCTAAGGAATCTAGACTTCCTTAAGAAAAACCAGAAACAAGCTGCCCACATACTCATCAGTAAGCAAGATTACGAATTAGATGAAAAAGACCTGCGCTTGTTAAAAGTCGTCCATCGCGAAAAAATTAAATTTGAACAAAGGCAGGCACTGATCCCTCAAATTCAAATTAAACAAAGGAACAAGCAGCCGCTTTTAGCTAATGAAATCGAAATTTTGCAGCTGCTTGAAAAAGAGCAAGACCAGGACACATTCTTTCGCCTGGATCGAGCATTAGAGTCCTACCAGAAAATAGAAAAAGCGGCTCTAGACAACCGAATCCGATTGGAGAACGAACATAAACGGGATATTTTGAATAAAACCAACAAAGAACTGACGGAAGCCCAGAAGAAGCGAAATGCTGAAAATCAGCTTA
>NZ_VOYL01000052.1:0-16651 GCF_013420295.1 Acinetobacter sp. YH01018 | reverse complement strand
ATCCGCTTTTAAATATTCAATCACCTCTGTTTTGTATAAGCCATTCACCGTTTCAGCCAAAGCATTATCGTATGAATCACCGGTCGTACCGACTGATGCTCGTAAATTTGCTGCTTCTAAACGATTGGTATAACGAATGGAAAGATATTGCACGCCTCTGTCACTATGATGAATCACGTTCTTTGGCATGCCTCGATCATGCAATGCTTGCTCCAGTGCATCGAGCACCATGTCTGTATTCATCCGTGTTGATACTTTCCATCCAACAATTGCTCGCGAGAACACATCAATAATAAAGGCGGTATAGACCCAACCTGAATTGGTTTGAATATACGTGAAGTCAGCGACCCACAGGTGGTCAGGTTGATCAGCACTAAAATTGCGTTTCACCAAGTCATCCGCTCGTTTTTGATCATCTCTGCTACGGGTAGTTTGTTTATTCTTCCCACGCCAAACACCTTGTATACCTAGCTTTTGCATCAATCGAGCAACTGTACAGCGCGCAATAACATAGCCTTCACGTTTCAGTTTTTGCCAAACTTTACGTACACCATATCGACCTGAACTTTCCTTCCAAATTCGTTTAATTTGTTCAGCATGATGCAAGTCATGTAAATCTCGTTTCGCTCGATGTTCTGGATTGTCCGCGAGATCTAAAGTTCGGTAATAGGTTGAAGCTGCGATCGGTAAAATCCTACAAATCGCATCAACACCATATAAGTCTTTATTGTTATGGATGAAATCCACCATTATTTGTGTGGGCGGTCGAGCTCCGCCTGGGCGAAAAAAGCAGCTGCTTTACGTAGAATTTCATTGGCACGCTTTAATTCTTTGATTTCACGTTCCATCTGCTTCATTTTTTCTTGATCTGAAAGCTGCTGTACTTTGATAGGATTTTGTTGATCGAGATGTTTTAAATACCAAACACGCAGTGTTTCAGGAGTACAACCTATCTTGGGAGCAATAGCAGTGATTGCAGCCCAATTCGATGGATAATCTTTTTCGGATTCAATCAATAATTGAACCGCTCTATCTCTGATTTCAGGGGTATATTTTGGTTTTTTCATCGGAACATTCTCTCAGGAAAGTTGGTCTCCGACAAACCCGGTACGGTTCAGTGTTAATTAGAAAGGTGTTGCTCAGGAAATGTATAAGGGATATTCGAAAAAACATGACTGAATAACACCTTTAAATCAAAGTTTGTGGATAGATTGTCATTAGATATATATCTTATATACAGGATAATTAAATAGGATTAGTTGATGACTAATCGCTTAATTCTACATTTCGAACTAAATCCTCAGATACGATTGTATATCGTAGGAGATCTTCATGGCTCTTATAAACTTTTAATGCAAGAACTTCAAAAGATTAATTTTGATTTCGAAAATGATCTATTGATCTGTACAGGTGATCTCATCGATAGAGGTAATGAAAATTTAGAATGTATTTCATTACTGGATCAAACATGGTTTTTAACTGTACGCGGTAATCATGAAGAAATGTGTATTCGCGGGCAGTATGATCCTAAAATGAAAGACATGCATGAAAGGAATGGTGGGGAATGGTTTTATAAGTTGCCTCAGCAAAAGCAGCTAGAAATTATCAATTACTTTAAAGAATTACCTTTAGTCATAGAAGTTCAACTAGAAAGTAAAAAAATCGGCATCGTTCATGCTGACATTGATATCCAGGACTGGAATATCTTTAAGCAAGACATATTTAAAGGTGACTATAAAATTCCAGGGATCACATCATCGTATTCAAATGGACTCTGGGGTAGGGGACGAATACGTAATTACTCAAACCATTATGATATTGTTGAAAATATCAATGAAATCTATTTAGGTCATACGATCGTAAAAGAATATACTAAAATTGATAATTGCCATTATATTGATGTCGGATCATCTTTCACTTCTAAGCTTTGTATTATAAAAGTTCAATAAAGATTTGCTTTGGAGTGGGGGAGTAAAGTGATGTTAAAAAGTTTAATTGATCAAAAAAACAACATTTGAATCGTGTATCCTGACTTGTATCCTAAATTTTTATATTAATAATTAATCCATTAAAAACAATACGGTAGGTGAATGTTTTCGTCCGTGTGGGCCCACCAAATAAATCAAGCACTTAAGAGTAATTCTCTTGAGTGCTTTTTTAATTCTAAATCCTATGTAAGCAATCAAAAATAAATGGTGTAAGCAGGGTAGGCAATAAAAAAGTCTCATTAAGAAGCTTTTATTTCTTAGATAGTCAAAAATTACATATTCATATTATAGTCTTTATTTTTAATAATCTATTGTTTTATATTGCTTTATTAAGGTTTTTCTAGAAACTAAAATTATTGATTGATTAAAATTTCTTGCCTTTGAGGATAGTCTCGTCTCTTTAGCACTTAAGTGAATTTTATTTTGTAATTTTCTTAAAAATTAGAGTTAAGTTATTTGAATTATCATAAAAATATGTTAATAAATAACCGTGATCTTTTTTTGATCACTTTGGTGTTTCAGGATGAAATATCAGATTATAGAAGCTGAACTTAAAAAATAAACAATGATGGAGTTTAGAAAATGCTTCAATTACTTATGAAATTATTTTGCTTACATGTGTATGAGTATGAGCATATGGAAGAGATCGGAGAACATAAAGAATGCAGAAAGTGTGGCATCAATAAACCGCTTTAAATGAAACTATGGGGATCATTACAAAGTGAGCTTCGGGCTCACTTTTTAGTTCTTAGAAACAATTGAAAAAAAGATTAAACTACCAATTTAGACCTATTTAAAATTGTAGTTATGAGCATTGATTTTACTGCAGATACTTATATTGTCACTGATCAATTAGCAGACACTTTGGTTTGGTTAAGTCATCATCAGGATTGTTTTGATTCGTTCAGTCATGACACTTTTACTCAGGAGTTGGTGGTTTACCATGCCAATGGAGCAGATATCATTCGTCGGGGAAATTATTTAAATACACGTTATGGCATGTTAATTACCTCGGGTTAAATAAAAAAAGCCCTAAAAGGGCTTTTTTAGAATTTGCTCAGTTTAACTAGCCATTGCATCTACAGAGAGTTCTTTGACTGTTGGTTTGGCTTTTTCTGCGATTAAACCTAACTTGTTAAATAACTGTCTGTCCTTACCTTCACCGGCATTCGGTGTGGTCAAGAGTTTCTCACCTGAGAAAAGCGAGTTGGCACCTGCCATAAAAGCCAGTGCCTGATCAGAATCGGACAAAGACTCTCGCCCTGCAGACAGGCGAATATAGCTTTTAGGCATAATAATCCGGGCAACTGCAATGGTACGAATCCATTCAGTCACATCTAGTTTTTCCACATCAGCCAGTGGCGTACCTTCAATTGGCACTAGCATATTGATGGGTACTGATTCAGGATGAATCGCTAAAGTCGCTAACTCATGCAATAAACCAATACGGTCCTGGCTGCTTTCACCCAAACCGACAATGCCGCCACTACAGACTTTCATGCCGGCCTGACGGACAAAGTCCAGTGTATTTAAACGGTCATCAAAGGTACGGGTACTGATCACATTGGAATAATATTCGCGTGAGGTATCCAGATTGTGGTTGTAGTAATCGAGACCGGCATCTTTTAAACGTTCTGCTTGCGACTGATTAAGCATGCCTAAAGTCATGCAGGTTTCCAGACCTAGTGACTTGACTTCTCTTACCATTTCCAGCACATAGGGCATATCGCGTTCATGCGGATTGCGCCACGCGGCTCCCATGCAGAAACGTGATGAGCCAGAAGCAAGCGCTTCCTTGGCTTCCTGAATTACTTTGTCCACGGCAATACGTTTTTCGGCTTCCAGTTTTGAATCGTAATGTGCAGATTGTGAACAATACTTACAGTCTTCCGGACATTTACCTGTTTTGATTGAAAGCAGGGTGCTGACCTGAATGGTATTTGCAGCAAAATGTTCACGATGAATGCGCTGTGCTTCAAAAACCAGATCTAAAAAAGGCCGGTTATATAAATCCTGAATTTCTTCTCGTGTCCAGTCATTACGTACATTCATTAGTGAAATTCCATAATCATCTTCATTATTGCGTTTATCATACATAATTTATGGCAAATCCAAAGGCATAAACGACCAAAAATAAGAGTATCTCACACTGGGTTTTTAAAATTTATGCTTATTGTAAGATTTTATATTTAGTCGCAAACTGAACCAGTTTAATGTAAATATCACTGCAAAGTTTTTTTATTATTTTTATAAGTTTGTCCTGATCTGGAGTTTATGTTTTTTATTAGGGCAAAACTTTGTCAGTATCTTGAAATTAAAAAACTGGAATGACAGCTGTTAATTCTGGTTCATTATTGAACTAGATTTGGCCCGCTGTTCTTGAATTGCCCAGTCAATATGGACTTGCACAATCTCATCATGCTGGTCGCGAGTTTGCTTTAAAGTTTTCATAATTTCACGGGAAAAAGGCGCATTACCCAAACCAATGGCAATATTACGCATAAAGCTTTGGTAACCGGTACGCCGTAGTGGACTACCTTCGGTATGGGCTAAAAAAGTCTGTTCATCCCAATGCCATAAGTCCAGTAAACTCACCTGATCCAGACCATGCCGCGGATTAAAATCTTCAATTGTGGCTTTCTTGGCAAAACTGTTCCAGGGACAAATCAGCTGGCAATCATCACAGCCGAATACACGGTTGCCAATCCCGCGGCGCAATTCTTCAGGAATGATGCCTTGATATTCAATGGTCAGATAGGCAATACATTTACGTGCATCCAGCATGTAGGGCTCAACAATCGCCTGGGTTGGACAAATATCAATACACGCTGTACACGAGCCGCAGTGCTTGCTGCTTGGACCATCAAAGGGCAAATCCAGCGAGGTAAATAGCTCGCCCAGAACAAAGAATGAACCTGATTTTTTATGAATGAGCAGGGTATGTTTTCCGGTCCAGCCCATGCCGGCATTTTCAGCCAAGGACTTTTCAAAGATTGGCGCAGAATCCGCAAAGGGACGGGATTCAAAATCTCCCACCTTTTCCCGGATTTTCGTGGCGAGAGTCTTTAAGCGACCGCGCATGGTTTTGTGGTAATCACGGCCACGGGCATAACGCGCAATGATGGCGGCATTCGGTTCATCCGGTACATAACGCGGTTTAGGTGTTTCGACCAGATAATTCATGCGTACACAGATGATGCTTTTGGTCCCCGGAACCAGCAAAGTCGGGTCGGCACGTTTTTCTAGATTTTCTTGCAGAAATTTCATGTCACCGTGGTAGCCACGTTTTAAATATTCCTGAAAACGTGGCAATTCTTCTTGAGCATCCGGTTTGGCAATGACACAATCACTAAAGCCTAATTGCAATGCCTGGGCTTTAATCCACGCCTTCAGCGCTTCAGGATCGGTTTGATCTAAAGGAATTTTTTGTGATGCTGTGGAAGAAGCCATAATGATATAAAAAAGGAAGAACAATGCCTCAGCAAGTTTACCATAGCCCTGTTTATCATAGCCAAAGTATTCAAGCCTGGGAGCAACGCTGGTTTGCCCGGCAAAACAGTTCTTATGGCCTCATGCAGCAAGTGGCCTGGAGCATTGCACGGCGCTTAGTTCCTGTTTTTCAGCAACAGAATATACAAAATATCGCAGTTTGCTGTGGGCAGGGCAATAATGCCGGAGATGGATATCTCACGGCTAAATATCTAAAACAATACGGTTTTGATGTCGATATTTATGCTGCTGAATTGGGTGCATCCAAAGATTTGAACACTGCCTATCAGGAGACAGTAGATGCTGAAATCAACATCTATGCAGGGTTTGCATTTCAAAAAAAATATGACGCTTATATTGATGCACTGTTTGGTATTGGTTTAAACCGTGAGCTGGGTGCAGACTGGCAACAGATCATTCAAGGAATTAATGTTCAAAAAGGTCTGAAAATCGCCATTGATATTCCAAGCGGCTTACACGCCAATAGCGGTCAGCCTTTACCTTGTGCCATTAAGGCAGATTATACCTATACCGCGCTAGGCTTAAAGGCAGGACTTTTTACCGGTCAAGGCAAAGAGTTTGCCGGACAGGTGGAGGTGATTTCCCTCATTCCTGCCGATGCTGAATTAAAGCCCATTGCCCAGCTTTCGCCAAGGTCTATTTCTCTGCCACAGCGTGAGGCTTTTGGTCATAAAGGCAGTTATGGCCATGTGCTGGTGGTGGGTGGTCATGAAAATATGGGCGGCGCAGTGATGATGGCGGCAGAATCGGCCTTTAGTGCGGGTGCAGGCAAAGTCACCATTGTCTGCCATGAAAAACATCACACCGCGATTTTGGCCCGTGCACCGAATATCATGCTGCGTGATATCAATGCCTTGACTAAAGTCGAAATTCAGCAACTTTTAGATTATGTTGATGCGGTGAGTTTCGGGATGGGACTTGGCCGTGACAGCTGGTCGGAACAGCAATATTTTAAATGGTTCCCTAAAATCAATGCCGCCGATCATTTACAGGTCGTGCTGGATGCAGATGCACTGTGGTTTCTAGCCGAGCATCCAGAAGCATTAAAATCGGATACTTATGCCACACCACATCCGGGTGAAGCAGCAAAATTGTTAGCTTGCTCGGTCAAAGAAGTTGAAAGCGACCGGATAGCCGCCATTCATCAACTTCAGGAAAAATATGCCGGACAATGGGTACTGAAAGGTTCAGGCAGTCTGATTCTACAAGATCAGCTGTGGATTTGTACCGCCGGTAATGCGGGCATGGGAACTGGCGGTATGGGGGATGTCCTGGCCGGTATGACTGCAAGTTTAAAAGCCCAATTTGCCGGGAAAATTCATTTGCATGAAATCGTGACTTTGCATGCTTTGGCGGGAGACTTACTTGCCAAGCAGGGCATGCGGGGTTTGCAGGCACATCATATGCATGACGCGGTATATCATGTGGTCAATACAGGAAGCTGTGATGAATAAAGCGCTAAAATTGTTAATTCAGGGTAAGGTGCAGGGCGTGGGTTATCGTCGCTGGTTTGAACAGCAGGCTCTGGAATTAGAACTGAAAGGTTATGTGAAAAATTTGCCCACGGGTGAAGTGGAGGCCATGCTTGTCGGTGATGAACTGACTATTCAGGAACTTGTGTAGCGAAGTTGGGCAGGGCCTTATCGGGCAGAAGTTTCCCATATTATTCAAACACCCGTTCAGCCAGATTCGAACCTGAAAGATTTTAAAATATTGTACTCAATGAAAACGCAATCAGAATAATGAGTTAAGAGGGAAAGATGGATAAATATCTGGTGGTGGCTATCATAAATCCATAAATCATTTTAAAAACTATAAATTGTTCGTAAAGTTGAAATTGAAAATAGATTTTAGTCGATATTAGATTGATGAGTGTGGCATGGATGCCACACGTTTCCCATCACGACAAGGACGTCGTGTATGGGAAACAAAAGGTTTTTGTCTACTTTTGACCTTTCAAAAGTAGAGAGATTGCCTACGAGAAAGTAAAAAAAATTAACTCAATCAAATGAGGCCGTGCTGATTAAAATATCTAATATTGAACATTTTTTGATTTATGGAAGAGATCTATTCATAATTATTTATACGCAGCGCGCTGATACAGGTTCAGCGAGCAGGTCATTTAAAGACATTGTGCAAAAAGAATTCAACAAATATAAGGTCATTGAAAAGAATCAAACCATTATGATTTGTGAAATTAACCATCTTAACGAACTGGATGAGCTGGTGTTGATCCGAATTGATCCGAGCCAGAAAAAGAACTTCAGGAACTTTGGGCGGAGAATCACTTTTACCTATAGCAAGCAACCCTCAGTCCGGGAAATGCGTCAGGATTTTGCGCCATATCTTTCATGAATGAACTTAGCGTCTGCGAACACTATATCGGCTACGACCACGGGCCATGCCCCCTAAGGCATTCAGTACCGCCATTTTACTCATGCTGCCTGACGCATGTGCATGGCAAATGGCTGCGGCCAGTGCATCGGCAGCATCCTGCTGTGGTTTAATGCTTAAATTTAAAATCCGCATCACCATCATCTGTACCTGTTCTTTATCCGCTGCCCCATAACCCACGACCGATTGCTTGATTTGGCGGGCCGTATATTCAGCAACCTGCAAATCCAGATTGACCAAAGCCGCAATGGCTGCACCACGGGCCTGACCGAGTTTTAAAGCAGAGTCCGGGTTTTGTGCCATAAACACCTGTTCGACTGCGGCTTCAGTAGGGCCATGAAATTTAACAATCCGTTCCACACCTGCAAAAATCCGTTTTAAACGCTCAGGCATTTCCGGAGTTTCGGTACGAATGGTTCCTGCATCTACAAAAGTCAGTTTCTGCCCATCTTTTTCGATGATGCCATAACCTGTTAAACGTGAACCGGGGTCAATACCGATAATTAATGACATGCAAAGCCTTTAAAAATAAAATAATGCCCATATTGTTACATAAGCGTAGCAAAAAAGCTTGATGGTGATTAAGCCGTAAATGACTACACCTTATTCATTTTGTTGAGATTAGATTAATTTTCATGAAATTATTTCTTATTGTACTGGTTGGCTTAATCCTGGAAGTCTTTGTCTGGATTGGCGTGGGCGACCTCGTCGGCAGCATGTGGTACGTGTTTTTCTGGTTTGTTGCAGCCTTTTTTATCGGTATGAACCTGATTCGTAAATATTCAGCGGGTTTAATGCCACAAATGCAGCAAATGCAAATGGGACAAATGAGTGGCGATCCTGCATTGACCAATAATTTGCCTAAAATTCTGGCCGGTTTTTTCCTGCTGATTCCAGGTTTAATTACCGATGTTCTGGCATTGTTAATTTTGATTCCGGGCGTTCAGAATGCCTTTAAAAATGTCATGATGAAAACCATGGCCAAACGTCAGCAAGCCATGATGGATAAAATGATGGGTGGCATGATGGGCAACATGAATGGCATGAGCGGTGATGCTCAAGGTCAAAACCCATTTGCGGATTTAATGCGTCAAATGCAAGGCATGCAGCAAGGCGGTTCACAGCATCGCGATTCCAGCATCATTGATGGTGAAGCACGTGAAGTAACACCTGAAGCGAAAAAAATTGAATTGAAAGATGTGAAAAAATAATTTTTAAAATGATATTTTTTAAGCCGAATCATCATGCTTCGGCTTTTTTATGTTCTGAATTTTTATCTAAATTATTTAAAGCTGCAATCATGCAAAAGATTAAACAAACGATATAATACGTTTTTTAAAAATCTCCACTATTTCTATGTCACTGCTTTTGACCATTTGTGCACTGCATTTTGTTGCACAGCTTAGCCCGGGACCTGATGTTTTATTGATTGCCAGAAGTTCGGCATCGACCTCAAGAGCCAATACATTAAAGATTATTCTGGGTATTTCAGTCGGCATTCTGGTTTGGGTGGTGTTGACCTTGCTGGGCTTTACTGTGCTGGTTAAACAATTTCCATGGATACAACAGATTTTAATGCTGGTCGGTGGGCTATTTCTGGCACGGATGGGCTGGGCCATGCTGAATGGCGGTTTAACAACCCTTAAACAGCACACCGGCATAGAGACGGATGGTCAGCAGGTTGCAACATCAGATGCGCAAAATTATTTTTTATCGGGATTGTTGACCAATCTCTCCAACCCTAAAACGCTGATTTATTTTAGTAGTGTCTTTTCTTTGGCCTTAAGTTCATCCGCATCGACCCATTTAAAAACACAGCTGGCCATTATTATCCCAATCCAAACTTTTTTGGTCTTTACTTTGCTCATGCTGATTTTGTCTAGGCCAAAAATTAAAACGGCCTATCAGAGTTCTGGCAGTTATATTGATGTGATTTCGGGTGGGTTATTTCTGATGTTCGCCATCTGGTTATGGTATGACGTACTTGCCATATTTTAATACTCTTTGCTGATAGCATCAGTCGCAGGAGTAGATGAGGGAGTAGCAGTGCGTACTTCCTCATTTTTTTCGCCTTGAGAATAGCGATTGGGTTTTAAGGTCGTTTCTGTATTTTCTGAGCCTTTATAGCTGCGACTACGGTTGGCACGTTCGCGTAAGCCGCCTTTTTTAATCAGTTGAACCATAAGATCCTCCCTTTCAAGTTATTCAGGGTTATTTTACTCAAAATACGAGCCTTTAGGGAGAAGATTAAAATATACAGATTTAAGGGTGATGTTTTGTGTTTCAAATAGGGACTCTTTATTTTGAGGGTTTATAATTTTTATAGAAATTAGTAGGTTAATTGGGCTTTGATAATATTTTGGCTTGGGCAGCTTTATTTGTGACTCAATAGGCTTGTATCACAAAAAATACTGGCCTAATATTTTATTAAAACGCCAGTCCATAAGCGCTAAGGGTGGAAAATAAAAACAAAAATAGTAGAAAGTGGTAGGAGTATACTTATGTTATATCAATATCATTGTGCCTGTTGTAACAAGGTTGTTGAATCAACCGAAAAAAAGTGTACAAATTGCGGTTCACATAATATTAAAAGTCCATACGGTTTCTGGATTTTTTGTATTTTAACCTGCCTGGCAGCCGTGATTTTCTTTAAAATGGTCCAGGTTTATTTACAGGATCATCAAGATGTTCCTGTGCAACCTTCGGTACTTGAAGTGATTAGTACCCGACAATAACAGGATTCAGTTTGAAGGATTGAAAAAATCCTGATTTTTAATGGTCAGGATTTTTAGTGTGGATCAATTTTAGATGTTTAAAAAGTCTGCCTGATTGATGGTAGACAGAGGTTGATTTACTTCAAAAATTTTTCCACGAATATTATCGATGCCAAAACTTTGCAGACGTGCAGTGTGCATGTGTAAGTATTTTTCTGCATTGGCTTGGTTGTCAAATAAATAGATGCCGCCCGCTTCCTTGGTGGCACTATTTTCTGTCCATATTTTCCATAGCAAGCCATCTTCCTGATTAATGCTTTCGGCAAGTTGTTGATAGGCTTGACTCATTTCCTCGCCAAATGGACCTTGAGAAGGGAAGTCAACTTGAAGAATAATAGCCACGTTTTTATCCTATGCCATAAAATGATGATTGATCATAACATTTTAGGCTTTGCTATATTATTTTAAAGCAGAAATAAAAAAGCCCACAAGAATGTGGGCTTTTTGATGGAAAAATTACAGTCCGGCAGAGGCTTTAAGCGCTTCGACTTTATCGGTTTTTTCCCAGGTAAATGCAGTATCTGAACCTTGACGGCCAAAGTGACCATAAGCAGCAGTTTGCTTGTACATCGGTTGAATCAGGTCTAACATGCGGGTAATACCATATGGGCGCAAGTCAAAGTGTTCACGAACCAATTGAATAATGAATTCTTCAGGCACTTTTGCAGTATTAAATGTATTGATTGAAATTGAAGTTGGCTCAGCAACACCAATCGCATAAGACACCTGAATTTCACACTTGTCAGCCAGGCCAGCTGCAACGATGTTTTTCGCAACATAACGACCTGCATAAGCAGCAGAACGGTCAACTTTAGATGGGTCTTTACCAGAGAAAGCACCACCACCATGACGTGCCATACCGCCGTAAGTATCGACAATAATTTTACGGCCAGTCAGACCACAGTCACCTACAGGACCACCAATCACAAACATACCGGTCGGGTTGATGTGGAATTTGGTGTCTGCATGGAACATTTCTGCAGGAATGATTTTCTTCACGATTTCTTCAATCACAGCTTCTTTCAAGTTGGCTTGTGAAATTTCAGGATCGTGTTGGGTAGAAAGTACCACAGCATCCAGACGGACAGGCATGCCATTTTCATAGGCAAAAGTGACCTGACTTTTCGCATCTGGACGTAACCATGGTAACGAGCCATTACGACGTAGCTCAGCCTGTTTTTCCATCAAGCGGTGTGCATATGAAATTGGAGCTGGCATTAACACGTCAGTTTCACGGCTGGCATAACCAAACATCAAGCCCTGGTCACCGGCGCCCTGATCTTCAGGTTTTTGGCGGTCTACACCCTGAGCAATTTCAGGAGATTGCTTACCAATCATGTTGATCACGGCACAGGTTGAACCGTCGAAACCGAGGTCAGAGTGGTGGTAACCAATACCATTTACGGTTTGACGTACGATTGCTTCAAAGTCAACATTTGCAGTTGTTGTGATTTCACCGGCAAGTACTACCGCACCCGTTTTTACAAGCGTTTCACAAGCAACCCGTGCATAAGGGTCTTCTTTTAAGATTGCATCCAAAATAGCGTCACTGATTTGGTCAGCCATTTTATCCGGATGGCCTTCGCTTACAGATTCCGAGGTAAATACAGCGTACTCGCGCATAAGTCCTATCACAGTTAATTCAAAAGACGCAATATGTTACATCGAGTTGGACTTTTGGGCCAGTTCTAGACGATAAAAATGGATGAATTTATTTCAATTCAATGACTTTTTAATTGATATGGGCATCTAAAAAACTGATAAGTCGTTAAAAATGAGCCTGAAACAGTAATTTTGCTTATAACAAAAATTTGCTTAAGCAAATATTTAATCCTTGCTTCAAAAGCATTTCTGTTTAATCAAAAACGATTATAAATATATTTAATGGTTTAAAAATTTATATATATTATTGTTATATATTAACTTCGACAAAAAATCATTTTGAAAAAAGCCTGAGGGGATGAAACTTCATAAAAGTGAAGCGATAAAGTTAAGAGGAATTAAATTTTTCAGTTAGTTTTGTTTAAAGTGAATCAAATTCATTTTTGAGACTTGTGAATGTTTATTCATCAATTGGGTAAGGCCAAAAAAATTTAAGGGGCTGTAGTAGATTAGCTTTGTGATAATCTATTTTTATGAAGATAACTCGATGTAAATTAAATAAAAAAAACTCAAAAAAACTACTAGAGTTTTTTGTCGCTGAAGTTACAGCTCGAACTGCTGCCGATTTACTTGGTATACAATCCAATTCTGCAGCACTATTCTACAAGAAGATTCGCGAAGTCGTTATGTATCATCTTGACCAAGATGCCTTAGAAGTTTTTCAAGGGCATATTGAATTAGATGAGAGTTATTTTGGTGGAGTTCGCAAAGGAAAGCGTGGAAGAGGTGCAGCTGGCAAAGTGATTGTCTTTGGATTACTTAAACGTAATGGTAAAGTTTATACGATCATCGTTCCTGATACCAAATCAAGCACATTAATGCCTGTAATATCTAAGAAAATCAATCCAGACAGCATATTTTATACAGATCATTGGCATAGTTATAATGCTTTGGATATCGATGGCTTTAGCCATCATCGCATCAATCATTCAAGCCATTTTGCTGATGGTCAAAATCATATCAATGGCATCGAAAACTTCTGGAATCAGGCTAAAAGATTACTTAGAAAATACAATGGTATTGACCGAAATGCCTTTCCATTGTTTATTAAAGAATGTGAATTTAGGTTTAACTATGGCAGTCCAAAACAACAACTTAAAACACTATTAAATTGGACAGAAATTTAATCTTATCTACTACAGCCCTAAATTTAATTTACCCTGCAATTCTGTAGTGGGCATTTATCAAAGAATAAGCAATAAAATGATTCTGTATATTCTGTACATGAGGAAAAGCTTTAAAGCCTATATTCAATAACAAAGTAGAGGTTTTTCATCATTGTTGGATCTTCTTGATTTTTCCCACATGAAGAAATAAAAGAACTGGTGAAAAAACATTCTCATGCAATTAATAATCGTTAAAATGTCATCTATAAATTTTAGATTAAATAAGCCAAGGTATTTACTCATGCGCTAAGTCGCTGCAAATGATGTGAAATTGAGCTTTGCCTGCATTAAAATATGTCCAGTGGTGAATAAATGCCGAAATGTTAGCTATTAGACTTTACCCCTTGCTGTTTTTTTAAGACAATATAGCCAGCTTTGAATTTTCCTATTCATCATATTCTTTAAACGATTTAGTTGGACTCTGACCTATGACAACCCCGCTTAACGAACGTCGTATTGCAAACGCAATTCGTGTATTGGCAATGGATGCTGTGCAAAAAGCAAATTCAGGACATCCAGGTGCTCCGATGGGGATGGCAGACATCGCTGATGTCGTTTGGCGTGAATTTTTAAATCATAACCCGCAAAACCCGCAATGGGCCAACCGTGACCGTTTTGTATTGTCTAACGGCCATGGCTCTATGCTGCAATATGCACTATTGCATTTGACCGGTTATGATCTTTCTATTGAAGATTTAAAATCTTTCCGCCAGTTACATTCTAAAACTCCAGGTCACCCTGAATTAGGTTATGCACCAGGGATTGAAACCACGACTGGTCCATTGGGTCAGGGTATTGCCAATGCGGTTGGTTTTGCGCTGGCTGAAAAAACTTTAGCTGCTCAATTTAACAAAGACGACATCAAAGTGGTTGACCACTTCACTTACTGTTTCCTAGGTGATGGCTGCTTGATGGAAGGTGTTTCTCATGAAGCATGTTCACTTGCAGGTACTTTGGGTCTGGGTAAACTTGTCGTTTATTACGATGACAACGGCATTTCTATTGATGGTGAAGTTGAAGGCTGGTTCTCTGACGATACAGAACAACGTTTCCACGCTTATGGTTGGCAAGTGATTAAAGTGGATGGTCACGATAGCGATGCGATCCGTCAAGCAACTGTTGCAGCAAAAGCTGAAACGGCTAAACCGACTTTAATTATCTGTAAAACAATTATTGGTTTAGGTTCACCAAACAAACAAGGTAAAGAAGATTGTCATGGTGCACCACTGGGTAATGACGAAATCGCCTTGACGCGTGAAGCTTTGGGTTGGACTGAAGGTCCATTCGAAATTCCTGCTGACGTTTATGCAGCTTGGGATGCCAAAGACAAAGGTGCTCAATCTGAATCTGCATGGAATGAAACTTTTGCTGCATATGCTGCAAAATACCCAACTGAAGCGGCTGAACTTAAACGTCGTTTAAGCGGTGAATTACCGGCTGACTTCGTCGCTAAAGCAGATGCTTATATCGCTGAAGTAAATGCAAAAGCTGAAACTATTGCGACGCGTAAAGCCAGCCAAAATGCACTTCAAGCACTTGTACCATTGTTGCCAGAAGTTTTGGGCGGTTCTGCTGACTTGGCAGGTTCAAACCTGACCTTGTGGAAAGGTGCGCAAGGCGTACAAGACAATCCAGCGGGTAACTATGTTCACTACGGCGTACGTGAATTTGGTATGACTGCAATTGCCAACGGCGTTGCATTGCATGGTGGTTTCATCCCTTACGTTGCAACATTCCTGATGTTTATGGAATACGCGCGTAATGCAGTGCGTATGTCTGCATTGATGAAACAGCGTGTCATCCATGTTTATACCCATGACTCAATCGGTCTGGGTGAAGATGGTCCTACGCATCAACCGGTAGAACAGATCGCCTCTTTACGTGGCACACCAAACTTAAATACCTGGCGTCCATGTGACACTGTAGAAGCTTCTATTTCTTGGAAATCTGCATTGTTACGTAGCGAAGGTCCTACAGCATTAATTTTCTCTCGTCAAAACTTGCCATTCCAGACCCGTACTCAAGCACAAATTGAGAACGTTGCTAAAGGTGGTTATGTGCTGGCTGAAGAAAAAGGTGAATTAAAAGCGATTATTATTGCGACTGGTTCTGAAGTTTCATTGGCAATGGAAGCTTATGCACAGCTTGATGGTGTACGTGTAGTATCTATGCCATGTGCCGAAGAGTTTGTGAAACAGGATGCTGCTTACCGTGAAGCGGTTCTTCCATCTCATATTCGTGCGCGTGTCGCAGTTGAAGCTGCGCATGTGGATTACTGGTGGAAATTTGTGGGTCTGGATGGTCGAGTGATCGGTATGACTACATACGGTGAATCTGCACCTGCGAAAGACTTGTACCAATATTTCGATATTACCACTGAAGCGGTTGTTGCAGCAGTAAAAGACATTACCGCTTAATCAATCCGATTAGCAGGTTAAAAAGACGCCCCAGCAAAAGGGGCGTTTTTCATTGCAGAAATAACGATTTGTAACGAATGATTTAAACGTCTAGGTTTAAAATTAATTCATTCATACAGTATTCAGCCCGGGGTGCATGATTGCCCCAAGTGAGGAAAATATGAGCCTTTATGATCAGATTAATGATGAAATTGTCCTGATGGATGCTGGTGAACAGAAATGGATTGGTACAGACCTTGAACTTGATGCTATGGTTGCTGTGGAACTCATGCTGCAAGACTTGCAGGAAGACAAGGTGATCAAGATCCGCCGTAAGAATCATGAAAAGCATACCGGTTTAAAGCAAATCGACCGTATTTTGGTTGAAAAGTTATAAAGATGAAACATCTTTAAAAAGCCCCAATGGGGGCTTTGATTATTTTGGATATTTAAAAATGTGAACAGTTACGAATAGATGGGCTGTACTTTTCATTCATTGATCATGATTTTTATAAACTGTATATTTTTGTATTAAATATTTAATAAAAACAGAAACAAGTGATAAAGACATAAAATTGCGAATCAGGGTTTAAAATAAATTATGATGATGATCAATATATTAAGATGAGGTGACCATAAGTATCAACTAAAAAGTAAACATGTATTCATTACCAAAACCCTTTGAAATCTGCCCAACCCAACGCTCTATTTGATCTGCCTTCATCACCTTAAAATCCCGCCAGTTATACTTCATCTGCTTC
>NZ_VOYL01000051.1:0-16046 GCF_013420295.1 Acinetobacter sp. YH01018 | reverse complement strand
AAATTAAAACAAATTGGGGTGCATGCTCAACCCCGAATCAATAGTCTATAGCGCAGATAACGGGTCAGGCTGTGTCACAAATTGCGCAGTTTCAGGAGCATCTTCCACAAACTCATGACTGCCATATTTGAGTCATGAGAACTTGCCTTACCGTTCTATCTTAGACCGATTTAAAGATAAAGCAAGTGATCAAAATTAAAACAAATTGGGGTGCATGCTCAACCCCGAATCAATAGTCTATAGCGCAGATAACGGGTCAGGCTGTGTCACAAATTGCGCAGTTTCAGGAGCATCTTCCACAAACTCATGACTGCCATATTCGTTATTACTGAGGTTTAAATGCTTATAACTAAGCAGATAAAAATCACTATATTTTTTAATGACCAAGGGGTGCATCCCAGCGGCTAAAGCTTCCTGTTCCCTGAACAGTTTCATCACTTGCCGGTCATTCATGGCCACGATAAAACGTTCGTCATTCATTGAAATATGAACCAGTCCACTGCCCTTGGCAAAGATCGGCATCAGAAATTTATGATTCAGGGCGATGGCGCTGGCCGCATAGCTTTCAATCTTCTGGCTAATCACATTAAATACCAGACCATGACCAAAACAGTCCAGTAACTGACTGCGATTTTCCTGCGGCAAATTGACCTGTATGCCCAGTTTCAGTAAATCTTGCTGACTGACCTGTTTATTGCGCAGCAATTCCCTGAGTAAATTATTCTTTAACTTGGCATCAAAAAACTGGCTGTCCAGCTGCAAATCATTATTGACCAGAATGGCCCCTAAGGCATTGCGGTGTCGGGGCAACAGGTTTTCAATGACTTTACGATAGTAAAACTTGCTGTTCTTTTTCACCTGACGGATTTTGCGATAAAAATAGCTGGCATCAAACTCATGCAATAAAAAGTCATGCAGCAATTCTGAACTGGCCAGTACCGCAATGGCATCGTGTCCGGTAAAAGGCAGGTTCAGGGTCTGAATTTTTGGCAGCACCTGTTCAAGTTTTAAATAATGCGCACGGTCTTCCGGACAGTAAGGGTCATAGACCACAATATATTCACGTTCCGCTGCAACATCCTGAGGCTGAATGCACATATGGGCATTCTGTTCAGGATGAAAGAACATGTTATAGCGCGGGTCTTCGACTTCTTCAGGATTAATGGAATACTGCGGAACCAGCGCTACTATGCGCTTTAAATCCAGCAGGTTGGAATACTTGATGACCGCATACCCGCCCATGGAACCACCATAGCCAATCCGGGTTTTAAACGGTGCAATCAGTTCCTGAATCTGGGCAAACATCTCACGCATCGAACTTTCAGGAAACCAGGATTTCTGCTTCGGCATAATGCCAATCACGTTAAAGTTATACTTATGCAGTGATTTTTCCGCATTAATCGACAGTCCTTTGGCGCGGGTAATTAAATCGCCAAAAGAAAAAATCAGTTCATCCGATGAGCCTTTCAGAAAGATTGCACGAATTTGTTCGTCTTCAAAAATAATGTGTTTATCCATTTCCACACCGAAGCAAATCGGCCCTTTATCAGAATCAATGCTACAAATAGACACCTTGCCTATTTACGAAAAGCGAATATGTTATTTTATAGATGCCATGAAGATTAAAAAGCGCAAAATATGACACAATCACTTCATCCTGCTGCTCAAAAAGGCTTCAGTTCTGCCGCTGAACTTTATCAACAAGTTCGTCCGAGTTATCCACAAGACATCGTCAATTGGCTACGTGATCAGCTCCAACTGGGTGAACAGTCGCAGGTGGTTGATCTGGGTGCAGGTACTGGCAAATTCTTACCTTACTTAAAACAGCTGACCTCACACATCATTGCCATTGAGCCGATTCAGGCCATGCTGACACAATTGCAACACGCCTATCCCGACATTAAAACACTACAGGCGTCGAGTGAATCTCTGCCTTTAACCGCCCATAGTATAGATGCTGTGGTCTGTGCACAATCCTTTCACTGGTTTGCCAATCTTGAATCATTAACACAAATTCATCAAGCGCTCAAACCGGCCGGACATCTGGCCCTAATCTGGAATCAGCGCGATGTTCAGGTCGACTGGGTCAAAGCACTGGCAGACCGTATTGAGCCTTTGGAAGGCAATACGCCACGTTATCATAGCGGTCAATGGAAAAAGGTCTTTGAACGGCAAGCCTTGTTTCAATTACAAAATACCGCAACTTTTCAGCAGCAACATGTCGGCACTGTGGAACAGGTGGTGTCCAAACGCCTGCTCTCTACCAGTTTTATTGCCGCCATGTCAGCACATGAACAGCAGCAGTTAAAAGCTGAATTTGAACAGATCGTTTTAGAGTATACAGGCAAGCATCCTCAAGATGAAATCGCATTCCCCTATGTGACCTATGCCTATGACTTTAAAACACTCGATCAGAAATAAAGGAACCATCATGATGCAACGTCAATTCAAACATTTTGCTCTTCCTGTTTTACTGTGCTCAAGTGTACTGATGACGGCCTGTAATGACCGTGACGGTACTCCATCTCCAAATGATAAAGTTCAATCTGAAGATAAAGTGATGCAGGAGCTGATTACCGAACCGGTGAAAGCCTTTGAAAAAACCCCGGATGATCCGCATGATATCGCCATGCTGACTGACTTTGACACGCGTTTTACCCAAATGAGCGATGAAATGGAAGATGAACTGGTGAAAATGCAAGAGAACGGTTCGCTAACAAAGGAATTTGCCTACAACCGTAAACGTGACAATATCCAGTCTGCCCTGAACATGCTCAAACAACTGGATTTAAAGACTGAACAAGGGCGCTATATTCAGGGGCTGATGGCGGAATACTGGCAAGCTCAAGCCAAGCTTTATGATGAGCACAAAGATAAAAAAGCAGAACCCATTAAAAATTCAGCAGATCAAGCCAAAGGCCTGGGTGAATTTTTACATGCTCAGGAACAGCTGGAACACTGGCAATCACAATATCCGGACATGAACCAAGCCGAAACAAAAAAAGCTGAAGTAGCCAAATCCGGGATAACTGAATCTGGCTATTAAAATTTTGTGTGTAAAAAAGTCTTTTAATCACTAGTTTCAGTATGACTAAGGTCGTTCTTCATATTGTGGCAGACCATCACAGATGGTATCCCACTCGGCCTTGGAGGCCACAAAAATATGTTGCGTCGGCTTTTGCTGCAACGGTGTATCCAGCGTGCCTATTCTCAGGCGATACAGATCGGGCGTATCAGTTTTAATGCTGATAATCGGCGAGCCACAATCGCTACAGAAACAGCGCTGTGTGGTTTCGGTGGACTGAAATTTTTTCAGTAAATGTTCACCTTGCACAATGTGAAAATCGGCTTTTTGAATTGGAGCGTTGGTGGCAAAGGCCGTCCCATTGGCCTTACGGCAACGTTGGCAATGACATTGCACGATGTCGCCAATTTCGCCCCGAATTTCATAGCGCAAACCGCCACACAAACAACTTCCTGTATATCGCTTTTGTTCTGACATAACTGCTGCATTTTTTATAAGGATTGAATCTGCAACTTAGCAGGTTTTAAATCACAGTTCAAAACTGGCCGCATGATGCACTGTTATTTTTGTGCAGCCAGATAGGCATGCACACCCTCGCCTGCAGCACGACCTGTCGCAAAACAGGCAGTCAGCAAATAGCCTCCAGTCGGTGCATCCCAATCCAGCATTTCGCCGCAACAAAACACATGCGGATTGGACTTCAATTGCAACTGTTCCGATAGAACATCGCGTTTTACGCCACCCGCACAGCTGATCGCTTCTTCGATCGGACGGAATCCCACTAAAACAACAGGCAAATGCTTGATCTGCTGGGCTAAAGCCAGCGGATCGTTCCATACGTCTTTTTTAACCAGTTCACGTACCAGATTGGCTTTGGCTGCATCCAGTCCTGCCTTACGCCAGACATTGCTCAACGACTGCTTTTTACTTGGCTGTAATTTTGTCGCCAATTGCTCAATACCTTGATCGGGAAGCAAATCCAGATACAGTTGCATGACCTGACCATTTTTCACTTGCTGACGCAGTGCACGCCCTTGCTTATAGATCAACCCGCTTTCCAGACCATAATGGGTAATCACAATATCGCCCATACTTTTAGTTTGACCCTCTACCCAGGCTTCTACACGTTTTAAAGGCTGGCCAAAGACCGGCTGCATAAACTTGGACCAGATACGTTCTACCCCGGCATTACTGGCCTGAAAGGCTTCAATATCGCCCTGAGACAGCCATTGCTGCCATGCGCCGTCACTACCCAGTTGCGACCAGGATACCGCGCCACAAGCCATAATGATGGCATCAAAAACCTGCTGGCTGTCTTGCTGGGTGGTTAAATCCCGGATACACAATTGCTGACCGTTTAAATTCAAGACCTGATGGCGATAGTGAAATATCACACCCTGTTCAGCAAGACGTTTCAACCAGACACGCAGTAAAGGGGCCGCCTTCATTTCTACCGGGAACACCCGTCCTGATGAGCCGATATAGGATTCAATCCCCAAACCCTTCATCCATTGCTGAATCCAGTTCGCATCCCATTTTTTTACCCAAGAGGCGAGCCATTCTGCCTGATCGTAGCGCTGGATAAATTGCTCGATTGGCTCAGCATGGGAAATATTCAGCCCGGTTTTACCCGCCATCAAAAACTTGCGTGCGGCAGACGGCTTTTGTTCATAGACATGAATTTGATAACCATATTGGCTTAACAGTTCCGCGGCCATTAAACCGGCGGGGCCCGCTCCAATAATTGCAACACGCTTTTTCATAACCAACTCATTCAGCGTTTTTAATATCAGCTTCTGCTGCTCCCGCTTGAACCGAATTTTGCCCTTGTAAAGGCATAAACTCATCAAAACGTGTCGGGTAGCTTTCAGGTTTGCTGATGATCAGTTGCTGGCACAACTCACCACGCTGCAGATACTTAATTTCAAAATGGGTACGCGCCGATGTAGCTGGAATCACTTCTTTGACAAAAGGCAATTTCCAGACTTCAATCAACTGCTGCTGTGCTTCTGCAATATATTCAGGAATATTACTGGCCAATGTGACGGTACCACCCGGCTGTAAGCGTGACAGCAGAAACTCAAAAAATGGCATGTTTAACCAGCGTTGCGCCGGATTATGCGGTTCGGGATTCGGATAGAGAATAAAAAACTGCTGTACTTGAGCAGGCAATAAGGCATGCACAATCCACGGCATGGCATCGGCATGAATCGCCTGTAAATTCTTTTGTCCTTCCAGAGCATGCTGTTTTTGCATGGCCAGGTATTTTTCACGTGTGCGCTCAATGGCGATCAATTTTTTTTCAGGATTTTGAGCTGAAAACAGTAAGGCATGTTTACCTTTACCGGCACCAATTTCCACACAAACGGGATCTGGGCGAATCATTTGAAAATCACGAGGCGCATGCATACGCTGTGCTTGAAATTGACGAATTGGCATAATCAGATCAAACTAACAAAAATCCGCTCAAGTCTAGCAAGAGCGACTGTATTTGCCTAATTGAATCCTTATTTTTCTTCGGAGAATAACATGCCGCGTACTTTTCCGTGTCCCCGCTGTGGCAAACCATCCACTTGGGAAGGCAATGAATTTCGTCCTTTTTGTTCAGAACGTTGCAAAATGATTGATCTGGGAGCCTGGGCCAGTGATGAATATAAACTGCCGACTCAGGATGCACCGCAAGCAGATAATAGTGGCGAACACGATGAATTTTAATCGTCTTGCGTGATCCGCAGGAAAACTTGTCTAAAGGTGGATAAAATGGATTGATCCACCTTAGTCAAATGGATTGGAAAGCATGTTTTTATATTCTAAAACCAAAAGAATAATACAAAAAATCAGAAGGATACCAATCGCCGTGATGAGCAAATCCTGACTATAAATCCCCAAACCCAAACATGCCAACATGAGAATAGTAAATATAAACAGGGCTATTTTTATCAATAGTCGCTTCACAATTCATCCCTCAAAATAATAAACTATAAATCACGTGATACAAGTCAGCCTTTTATAGAGAAAGGTTCATGTGCCTATAAATTTGTTTCTTATTTTCTTCATTACGTAATTCAAATTTACCCATACAAACGACTTAAAAACAGTTTTTTACAACTGTTAAATTTCTTTCGTTTACCGATAAAAAGAATAACCCGTAGTCACTTTTTAAACTATAATCCTTCTACAAGAATAGCAATAAAATTTTTCTTAATTGAACACTTAAAACTAAACTTAAAAACAGTACAGTTGTGCTATAACAGCCTCATCACGATAAAAATGAACAACAATAAATTTTAAAAGCTATAAAAAAGGAGAGCCCCATGGGTCTTTGGTGCTTAAAAATTCTATTTTTTCTGTTTGTCAGCTTCAGTATTGTGGGGCTGATTTTTGGAATTTATACTTATGATGGCATTATTATTGCGATTGGCATTTTATTCATGCTTGCAGCCATTATTATTGCCTTGGAATTAAAACAGCTGCGCAGTGGACCCTTTCATCGAGATTAATGAAATGAATTCATCAATCTCTTACAGGGAAAAAACAGGCAAAATTAACCCGCTTTACCTGCTACAAAAGGATTATGCTGTTTTTCAAAACCAATGGTACTTAAGGGACCATGACCGGAAATAAATTGGGTTTCATCCGGCAAACTAAAACATTCACGTTGAATCGAATCAAGCAGCTGCTGGTGGTTGCCGCGCGGGAAATCGGTCCGTCCAATAGACCCTTTAAACAGTACATCGCCTGTCCATAACAGGCCATAGTTTTTGTTATAGAACATCACATGACCCGGCGTATGACCCGGAGCAAAACGAACTTCAAATTCTTCCTCTCCCAGCTTTAGAACTTCTCCACCTTCAAGCCATTGAGTCACCTCTACCTTTTCTGGAACAGGAAAACCATAACGTTGTGATACTTCCTGAATCATGTCGAGCCAGAAGGCATCTTCCTTGTGCGGACCTATTACCGGCACATTCCAGACCTTGCTTAAAGCACCTACCGCACCGGCATGATCCAGATGCCCATGGGTCAACCATAAGGCTGTTACTTTCAGCCCCAAAGCTTCCACCTCGGCCTGTAGTTTTTCCGCTTCACCGCCTGCATCAATCAAAATGGCTTCTTTAGATTCAGCATCCCAAACAATTGAACAGTTTTGCTGAAATGCGGTGACCGGCACAATTTTGACTTGCAGCATAAGAATGAAACCTCGGAAAAATTAGTGAGCGAATGTATGCTTTAATCCATCAAGATTAGCCTGAAGCAGTGTGCTGAGCAAGGCGATATGATCTGGACGACAATTTAATGCCGGAATATAAGCATATTCTCCACCACCTGCCGACTGGAACATTTCAGCATTTTGCAGCGCTAATTCTTCCAGGGTTTCCAGACAATCTGCGGAGAAAGCAGGACTCATCACCTGAACCGATTTCACCCCTTGCTTGCCCCATTCTTCCAGCAAGGCATCAGTATAGGGTTTTACCCACTCCTGTTTTCCAAAACGCGACTGGAAACTGATGGCCCATTGCTCCTCGGATAAGCCTAATGCATCTGCCAATAATTGTGCCGTGATACGGCAACGATCGGCATAAGGATCGCCTTTATCTGCATAAGGCTGAGGGATGCCGTGGAATGACATCAATAGTTTTTCTGGCTGGCCATGTACGGCCTGATAGTCCCAGACACTGTGTGCCAGTGCCTGAATAAATGCGGGATGCTGATAATAATCACGAATGATGGACAGACCTGGCAAATTGCGCTGCGTCAAAATCCATTTTGCGAGGGCATCATATAAAGGTGCTGTTGAGGTGGCCGAATACTGCGGAAATAAAGGCAATAAAATAATGTGATCTGGAATATCCTGTGACAAGCGATTCAAGGCAGAATCAATGCCTGGATTGCCATAGGTCATGGCTGGAATGACATTGAGTTCAAATTCAGGATATTGCTCTGTTAATGTTTTTTTTACATCAATGACTTGGTCCAACAAAATTTCACGCATGGGAGAATCGTTCTGCCACACCATTTCATAGGCATGGGCCACACGCTTGGGACGAAAAGGTAAAATAAACAGCCGTAAAATGATTTGCCAAATTGGCTTGGGGATTTCAATGACACGCTGGTCGGACAGAAACTGCTTCAAAAAACGACGAACTGCAGGGACCGTGGGTTGATCCGGCGTACCCAAATTGGCCAAAATAATCGTGACTTTTGTTTTAGCTGCAGAAGACATCAGACCTTTTTCCAATAGAAATGAACTGCTTTACTTTAACAGCTTTCTGCACTTTCTTTATATGGATTAAAATGCAGATTTAAATTGAAAAACACGATCATTATCAAGCAAATTACTTTCAAGTAGCTTTTGTCCCTTGAGGGTCAGCTGCCAGAGCATCCGTTGACGGTCATCACGGCCTGACGGGACAATCCAGTCATTTTGACGCATTTGCAGTTTAATACTGTGTAAGGCACGAATATTAATTTGTGCACGGGCAACGGCATGGGCACGTGGCATTTCCACCCGGGCATCAGCCAGCCCAGTATCATTCAAGTAATCATTGATACATTTGGAAAAATATTCTTCTGGTGTTGGATTGACAAACATGCTGCCCAAAATAGACAGGAGCTGAGCCCAAGTGAGCTTCTTCTGAATTTTCAGTTCCTTAAAATTACCATCTTGATAGGCATGCATACGATATTCAAAAGAAAATACTTCTTGCATGGACACTTTAGGCAAGGACAGGAACGGGTCGACTTCCCGTTTTCCGACTTCGGTTTCAAGCTGCTCAATTTTAGCTTTCAGTTGATCAATTTCATCATGTAAAGCCTGGGTGTTTTGCGGTCTAACCCATCCCGATACCGGATAACGCTCCAGCATTTGTGGCATGTTCAAACGCACGGCCATTTCCAGATCACGCAGGCTACGGTAAGTAAAAACCTGATCCACTTCTTGCTGTAATAATTTGCGGAATTCTAAAAATTTTTCGCGCAATTCAGGTTTTTGGTCATGCAAAGACTCATCACGTGAGGCAGGATCTTCATGCATAAACACAATAATCGGTTTCTGTTTGGTGACTGCATAAATATATTCCAGATGCATATAACCTACACCTGACACAGACTGTTCACCATATTGACTGCCCAGCAGCAGGATCACATAGTCACAATCATCAATCTGACGCCGTGCAAACGCGGTGCTTAAAGGTGTCCGTTGTTCTAAGCCCCAGGAAAAGAACCCCATGCCTACTAAAGTTTGAGCTAAAACAATTCGTTCCGGCTGCATTTCACTGCCAGAAGTGGTAATAAAAACCTGATAACGCTTATCGAGCATTGGTTATCCTCTTCCAATTGCTTATTATATCCTGACAAACTCATCTCTGAGCAATCACAATATAATTCAACACCCCAATATAAATATTTTTCTAATATATTTCAGAACACTAGCTGTATTTCTTTACTTATTCAACACCCATATTGCTCAAATTCCACGTTAAATCTTCTGGAATGAGGAACTGCAACACGGTTTTTAAATGTTCTGCATTATTGCCACTCACATAGCACTCAATAGCTAAGCCATTATTTCGATCTTGCTCAAATAACAATTGATTTTTAATCAAAATACGGGCGGTTTGTCGCGCAACTGCCAGCCCAGAGTCAATTAATGTCAGTTTCTGACCAAATATAGACTGAATTGCAGGTTTTAGGAAGGGATAATGTGTACACCCCAAAACTAAATAGTCGGCCCCCTGATCGACCACCGGTTGCAAAATTTCTTTTAAGGTGGTTAAACATGCCTGGCTCATCTGTGCACCACTTTCCACAAAGGGCACCAAATCCAGACAAGTGACAGGAATAACCTTCACATTAGCAGGAATTGCGAAACGCTGGATGACGTCTTTAATCAGCTGACCACGAAAGGTTGCAGGCGTGGCAAGCACCGCCACGGTTTTGGATTTAGTTTGCAAAACGGCCGGTTTCAGTGCTGGTACCAGACCGATAATTGGAAAATTTTCTCCATAATGATCACGTAAATAATCCAGACTGAATGCAGAAGCAGTATTGCAGGCTACCACCGCGACTTTACATCCTTTCCGATACAGCCATTCAATTGCATGCGCCGTAAGCTCACGAATTTCCTGATCTTTTCGCGGCCCATACGGCACATGTGCAGTATCGGCATAATAAACAATACGTTCTTTGGGTAAATGTCTGGCAATTTCTTGTGCTACAGACAAGCCACCTATTCCAGAATCAAAAATCCCGATGGGTGCATCAGCTTGTGCCTTGGGCATTGGATCGATTAAAGGATAAACAGGATGAATGGCTGTCATGGTTTCACTTTCAGCAGTTCAAGAAATCGGAAAATCAAAGCTTAAACCTCAGGTGCCTAATTGCAAGTAAAAATCGCCACTTTGTAAGCTTAAAATGGTTTCATTTTTGTCATTTTCAAGCAGCTCTCCCATTTCAATTAAATGAAAAAAAGCAGAGCGTTGAATTAAGGCGTTAATCCCGAAACGCACGTGTACATAAGGACGTAATTCACTTTCATATTCACGCATAAAAACTGCATGCTCCTGATCGACAATCACTATATCCTGGGTGGTCGTGGTGAATTGAATATAGGTCTTTCCATCAATCTCGATCTGGTCGACCTGATTGACAAATAAAGGCTCATCTTCCACCTCAATCTCAACCTGCTCAACCGGGGTTTTTAAGTAGACTTTGCCCTGTTCTTTCCAGAGCACGGTTGAGAACAAGTCAATCAGGGCTTGTCGTTTGATCAATTGACCTTCGTGCCACCATTCTCCATTGGCTTTTACCTTTAAATCCATTGCCCCACAATGCTTTGGGTTGAATTGATCCAGAGGTGGGATTGACCTTTTGTGACCGGCCTGTGCATCTTTTAAGTATTGTGCAATGCCTTTTAAATTTTTATCATCGCCAATAGCTACTTTTTTCGTCGAATTTGGTGAATTATTTTGATTAATCATGACTAAAGACCCTGCTGACGGAAAAATAATATGATTCAGCCAATTGGCTAGATCAAGGTTTAAAACTATACTAGCCCACAATATAAAAGGCACGATACTAAAATTGTGTCTGGGCATACAGAACACTCATGGCAGCACCGGAATAATGACGGTCGCCACCTTCTAATGATATGAGGAATCCTACATGGAACACATCGAACGTGAATCGATGGAGTTTGACGTCGTCATCGTAGGTGCAGGACCGGCCGGTCTTTCTGCAGCGATCAAGATCCGTCAACTTGCAATTGAAAACAACCTGAACGATCTGTCGGTTTGTGTGGTGGAAAAAGGCTCTGAAGTCGGTGCGCACATCTTGTCCGGTGCGATACTGGAACCACGTGCCATGAATGAGCTGTTCCCGAACTGGAAGGAAGAAGGTGCACCTTTAAATGTTCCAGTGACCGAAGACAAGACCTATTTCCTGCTCTCGGATGAAAAATCACAAGAAGCGCCACACTGGATGGTGCCTAAAACCATGCATAACGATGGCAACTATGTTATCTCGCTCGGCAACGTGGTGCGCTGGTTGGGTCAAAAAGCGGAAGAGCTGGAAGTATCGATCTTCCCGGGTTTTGCCGCTGCTGAAATTCTGTACCATGCAGATGGTTCGGTGAAAGGCATTCAAACCGGTGACATGGGCATTGGCAAGGATGGCGAACCGACACATAACTTTACTCCGGGCTATGAACTGCATGCCAAATACACCCTGTTTGCTGAAGGCTGTCGTGGCCACCTCGGCAAGCGTTTAATTGCCAAATACAACCTCGATAAAGATTCAGATCCACAACATTATGGTATCGGGATCAAAGAGCTGTGGGAAATCGACCCTGCGAAACACAAGCCAGGTCTGGTGATGCACGGTGCAGGCTGGCCATTGTCTGAAACAGGCTCTTCAGGCGGCTGGTGGTTGTATCATGCGGAAAACAATCAGGTGACTTTAGGCATGATTGTCGATCTATCCTATACCAACCCGCATATGTATCCTTTTATGGAAATGCAGCGCTGGAAAACCCATCCGCTGATCAAGCAGTATCTGGAAGGTGGCAAACGTATTTCTTATGGCGCGCGTGCCGTGACCAAAGGCGGCTTTAACTCGCTACCGAAATTTACCTTCCCGGGCGGATCGCTGATTGGTGACGATGCCGGCTTCCTGAACTTTGCCAAAATCAAGGGCTCACATACCGCGATGAAATCCGGCATGCTCTGCGGTGAAGCAGTGTTTGAAGCAATTGCTGCCGGTGTAGCAAAAGGTGGTGATCTGGCGGTTGCGCGTGTGACTGAAGGTGAAGACTTATTTGCCAAAGAACTCACGGCTTATACCGACAAGTTCAACAACAGCTGGCTAAAAGAAGAGCTGTATAACTCGCGTAACTTTGGCCCCGCGATGCACAAGTTTGGCCAGTGGATCGGTGGTGCGTTTAACTTTATCGACCAGAACGTATTTAAAGTACCGTTTACCCTGCACGACCTGGTAACAGACTTCAGTGCCTTGAAAACCGTGGATGCGGTGAACTTTAAGCCGAACTATCCAAAACCGGATGGCAAGTTGACCTTTGACCGTTTGTCTTCGGTGTTTGTATCCAACACTGTGCATGAAGAAAACCAGCCTGCTCACCTAAAACTGACCGATGCTTCAATTCCAGTGAATGTGAACCTGCCAAAATGGGATGAACCGGCGCAGCGCTACTGCCCTGCGGGTGTATACGAAATCATGGAAAATGATGACGGTTCTAAACGCTTCCAAAT
The DNA here is from genome assembly GCF_013420295.1 of Acinetobacter sp. YH01018. Classification (NCBI taxonomy): domain Bacteria; kingdom Pseudomonadati; phylum Pseudomonadota; class Gammaproteobacteria; order Moraxellales; family Moraxellaceae; genus Acinetobacter; species Acinetobacter sp. YH01018. Next base: position 3,257 of record NZ_VOYL01000051.1, on the reverse strand, counting down.
CAATGCAGCCAACTGTGTACACTGCAAGACCTGCGACATCAAGGATCCTTCACAGAACATCACTTGGGTAACACCAGAAGGTGGCGGTGGTCCTAATTACCCGAATATGTAATCCTCATATAAGATAAAAATAAACCCGCTAAAAAGCGGGTTTATTTTTGAGAGATTAAAACAACTTAAAATTTAAGTCGTAAGTGATGAATCAATCTTTCAATCACACATCTCTAATCACGTGTTTTAAATAAAAAATCATTAACCCTTCTGTACCAGATAATGAAACTCTTTATTGCCATTTTCATCTAAACGTTCTTCTTGTAATAACAGCTCATGTCCCAAATGCATACAGAATTTTGGAATATCCCAAGAAGTTGAATTATCCGTTGCGAATACTTCCACCACATCGCCAGACTTGGATTTACGAATGGCCTGATGCAGCATCATCACCGGTTCCGGGCAACGTAGTCCACGGGTATTTAATTGAATGCTTGGCGTAACAGAGGGTTCAGACATCAGAAAACTCAGGTTTAAAAGCTGCGGTTATTTTAGCATAAACATACAGGTCCGGTGATATACAGGAAAATGAAGGAGATAGCCTGGTTTTCTGACTCAATTGCCTGTGATTTAGATGAAGATTAGCGATAGACAACTGTATTTTCTACGGTATGATTAAAATTACATTTTTTAGATATTAAGCGTCTTTAGGAAAGATCATGCACGAGGAATCAGGCCCGTCGTGGGGCATGCGCGGCTTACGCAAATGGCTGGGTACAGCACCCGAAACTCGCGACGAACTGTTAAAATTAGTACAAGATTCACGTCGTTTTTTAGAACCCGATACTGTTGCCATGCTTGAAGGCGTACTTGACCTTCCGGCAACCAAAATTCGCGAGGTCATGACCCCACGAACCGCCATGATCAGCTTGCAAGAAGATGATCAGCTGCTCGATATTCTGCATGTTCTGGTGGAATCTGCACATTCACGTTTTCCTGTTTTTTCATCTGATCAACCGGATAATGTGGTCGGCATTTTATTGGCCAAAGACCTGCTGCCTTTTTTGACCGAACCCACCTCTAAAGTAGATATCCGCGCACTCATGCGCCAACCGCTGTTTGTACCGGAAAGTGCGCGTTCCGATCAGGTTATGCGGATGTTGAAAAACACCCAGACCCATATTGCAGTAGTGATTGATGAATATGGCACCACTTCAGGTCTGGTCACTTTAGAAGATATTCTGGAAGAAATTGTCGGTGAAATTGAAGATGAACACGACAAGGTCGATGAAGAAGCCCAGTACATTATTCCCGATAACGATCCACACACGGCGAATACCTGGCTGGTTCAGGCACTTACACCAATTGAACACTTTAACAATGTTTTAGATGCTGATTTTTCCGATGATGAAGTAGAAACTGTCGGCGGTTTATTGCTTCAAGAAATGGGTCTAGTCAGCGATTTACAAGGTCAAGTGATTGAACTTGAGAATTGGGAATTTACCATTTTAGAAGCAGATGCACGTACTATTCATCTGATTCGAGCTGTCCGTAAATGAGAACTTACTTTGATAAGCTGTTAAATTCATCTCAACAACACAAGCAGCTCCCTTTTATTTATCCCTTTTTCATTTCGCTTTTTTCAGGTGCCTTATTCAGTTTTGCACTGGCACCTTATTATTACTGGTGGCTGGCCATATTGTCTCCAGCTTTGCTCTATGCTTCACTGCGTAAACGCTCTGCTCCACAGGCTTTTTTTATTGGCTGGGCTTATGGCTTTGGCTTGTGGTTTGTCGGTGCCTTCTGGCTGTATACCTCAATCCATGTCTATGGCGATACCAGTGCTTTCCTAAGCGTACTGATGATTGTCTTTATGGCCTTGGTGATGGGACTATTTACCGCGCTGCAAACCTGGATCTATCGCCGCTTTTTCCCGGAAACACCCCTGACTTTTGCACCGCTGTGGATATTCTTCGAATGGGCTAAAACCTGGGTATTTACCGGTTTCCCATGGCTATTTGTCGGTTATGCCTTTACCGAACGTTTCCTAGATAACTATGCACCCTTATTCGGTATTTTCGGTGTATCGTTTGTGGTGATTATACTGGCCTGTGCGCTGGTGGAAATCATCAATAAACGTGTGTTTTGGATCATCCCCTCTGCCATCTTACTGCTGGGTGCCTGGGGTGCTTCTTATCTTCAATTTGTTGAAAAAAAAGGTGAGAAACCGCTTTCCGTTTCCCTGATTCAGGGCAATATTCCGCAAGACCTGAAATGGCTGACCGAATACCAGGTCAAAACCTTGATGATCTACGCCAGTTTAAGCCGGACTGAATGGGGACGGGATCTGATCGTCTGGCCGGAATCTTCCATTCCAATGTTCCAGACTGATATTGAACCCTTTCTGGATGCCATGAAAGTTCAGGCCAATAAAACCGGAACAGCGTGGGTGACGGGTATCCCCTACTGGGATTTAAAAGAATCACAAGTTGAACAACACCCCATGTACTACAACAGCATTATGGCAAGTGGTGATGAGTCGCATGGTCTGTATAAAAAACAGCGTCTGGTTCCATTTGGCGAATATGTACCTTTATCGGGCTGGCTCAGCTGGGTACTGCCTGCATTACAGAATGACCCGTCTATGAGCGGTTTTTCTCGCGGAGCACGCGACCAGAAACCGTTAAATGTGAAAAATCATGCGCTGGGTGCGGCCATTTGCTATGAAGTCGCTTATCCTAACCTGACCCGTCGTAATGCCAGTCAAAGCGATTATTTGGTTACGGTGTCCAATGATGCCTGGTTTACCGGAACGGCGGGACCTTGGCAGCATTTGCAGATGGTACAGATGCGGGCCAAGGAAAATGGACGCTGGTTTATTCGTGCTACCAATACCGGGGTGACGGCATTTATTGATCATCACGGACATATTGTCAAACAGGCACCGACCGATCAAACTGCGATTCTTCGTGGTGAACTACCTGCCATGCAGGGCGAAACCTTGTATATGCGCTTAAGTGATTGGCCAGTATTGATTGTGTCATTATTGCTATTACTACTGGGTTGGCGCTTCCGTCCACGTAAGGTGGATGTGTCGTTTAAATCACGGCGCTAGCTTTAAGTGTTCCCTCTCCTTCTAGGCATAGGTATCTACACAATTTCCGAGCTTTGCGTTAAATTGAAGAGCATGCTCTTCAATTTCACATCTCTGGTCTGGATCAGCGTCTTGTCAAACGCTATAACAGCCTTGTAAAACTCAATATGAA